>SKVI01000377.1 GCA_007129525.1 Gemmatimonadota bacterium
TCCACCACGTCACCTGGCTCCGGTGGTCCGACATCTGGCTCTCCCAGGGCTACGCGGTGGTCTACCCGGACATCCCCATCATCGGGGAGAACTACAACGACACCTACATGGCCAACATGGTAGACGCCATGTGGGGTGCCATCCGGGCCACCGAGGACCTGGGCTACGTGGACATCGAGCGGATCGGCCACGGCGGGCATTCCTACGGGGCCTTCGCCACGGTGAACTTCGTCGCCCACGCTCCCTTCTTCAAAGCCGGCATCGCCGGACACGGTGCCTACAACCGCACCCTCACCCCGGCCGGCTTCCAGGCCGAACGCCGGACGCTGTGGGAGGCGCCCCACGTCTATGCGGCCATCTCGCCCTTCTTCCACGCCCACCAGATCGAGACGCCGCTGCTCCTGTACCACGGCTCCGACGACGACAACAGCGGGACCTGGCCCATGCAGTCCGAACGTCTGATGCACGCCCTCACCAACCTGGGCAAGGACGCGGCGCTGTACATGTACCCCTTCGAGTCGCACACGCCCCGGGCCATCGAGAACAACCTGGACATGTGGGCCCGGTGGCTGGAATGGTTCGACCACTACGTGAAGGACCACCCCGGAGGCGGCGCCCTCACGGTAGACGACCAGGCGGGCGGGGGCTGAGGCGGATGTCCCTCCGCTTCTCGAACGGCCTCCCCGTCAGTCCCGGGTCAGGACGGTGTCCGACAGGAAATGGGCGTCGTCCGGCTCGGGGTGGTCGGACCGATAGTGGAGGCCCCGGCTCTCCCGTCGGTGGAGAGCCGACGTCACGATAAGCCGGCCCACCTCCAGGAGATTCCGAAGCTCCACCGCGTCCGCGGTGTGGGTGTCCCCGGCAGCAGCCAGCATCTCCTCGATCTCGTCCAGCGCGGCCTCCAGCAGCCCTCCCTCCCGGACGATCCCCACCGACTCCCACATGAGGTCCCGAAGGCGCATCCGCAGGCCGTCGAGGCCTTCCGATGAGGCGGGGGTGCCGGGTCCGGCCCGGCGCACCTGAGCCACGCGGAGGGACGGTTCGGCCTCGCTGTCGGGCCAATGCTGGCGGGCCCCCCCCCCCTCATCCCGGTCCCGCTGGAGGGCCAGCGCCGCCCGGTGGCTGAAGACCACCGCCTCCAGCAGGGAGTTGGAGGCCAGGCGGTTCGCGCCGTGGACCCCGGTGCACGCCACCTCTCCGGCGGCGAAGAGGCCGGGAAGCCCCGTGCGGCCCCACTCGTCGGTGACGACCCCCCCGCAGAGGTAGTGGGCGGCAGGGACCACCGGGATGCCCTGGTCGTAGGGATCCACCCCCTGGGCACGGCATCCCTCCAGGGCACCGGGAAAGCGGGCCGCAAACTGCTCCTCGGCGATGGCCGACACGTCCAACAGGACGTGGGGGTCACCGCTTCGGGCCAGCTCGGTGTGGATGGTGCGGGCCACTACGTCCCTGGCGGCAAGTGAGCCCCGGGGGTGCACGCCCTCCATGAGCGGGGTGCCGTCCAGGCGCCGGAGGACCGCACCCTCTCCCCGGAGTGCCTCGGTCATGAGGAAGGCGGGGTCCCGGGTGGGATATAGTGCCGTTGGATGAAACTGCACGAACTCCATGTTGGCCACCGGAGCTCCGGCCCGGAACGCCATGGCCGCCCCGTCCCCCGTGGCCACGGCGGGGTTTGTGGTGTGGCGGTAGACCTGCCCGGCGCCGCCAGTGGCCAGCATGGTCACCGGCGCCCGGACCTCGACTGGCCCACCGTCGCCCGGATCCAGCGCCCTCACACCGACGCACGTCCCCTCCTCCACCAGGAGGTCCACCACCATCAGGTGCTGGACCACCTCGATCTCCGATGCGGCGGCCACGGCGGCCAGGAGCGCCCGTTCGATCTCCCGGCCGGTCCGGTCACCGGCCCGCACGATCCGTCGACGGGAGTGTCCCCCCTCCCTCCCCAGCGAGAGCCGCCCCCCCTCCCGGTGGAAGCGGACCCCCCAGTCGATGAGCTCCCGAACCCGATCGGGCCCCTCCCGGGCCACCATCTCCACCCGGTCGGGTCTCGAGAGCCCTCCGCCGACGGCGAGGGTGTCTCTAAGGTGGAGGGCCGGATCGTCATCGGGGCCCAGACCGGCCGCGATTCCGCCCCGGGCCCAGTTGGTGTTGGAGTCGGCCCGGGACTTCTTGGTGATCACCAGCACCCGCCCTTCCCGAGCCGCCTTGAGGGCAAAGGACAGGCCGGCAATCCCCGAGCCGACGACCAGGAGGTCGGCGGTGGCGGGCAGAGTGTGATGCACGCTGTCTGGTGTGGACCGGGACACGTGATATCGGAGTCGTTGTGGGGTGAGAAGGCCCCTAAGGGGGCGTTGAAGATAGGCAGGCGTCCCCGGCGCTGCCACGTCCACCGCAGTCCACCCCCCCACCCCGGCGCCCCTTCATCCTCCACCCCTCCCCCCTGGCCCCGGGCCCCGAGGCCAGGTACCGTGTCCGTACGATCGACCAACCAAACCCTGGAGATGGAATGCGGACCAAGCCCTTTGCCCCCGTAGTGCTCATCCTGGCGCTCCTCACCCTCGTGGCCGGGTGTGCCGACGACCCCTACGACATTCTCATCCGGAACGGAATGGTCCTCTCAGGAAGCGGCTCTGAAGCGGTGGTCACCGACGTGGGGATCCGGGGTGACCGGATCGCCGCCGTGGGCGACCTGGACGGAGCCCTGGCGGAGCGGGTCATCGAAGCTGAGGGGCTCTACGTGGCACCGGGGTTCATCGACCTCCACTCCCACGCTTCGGGCGGGCTGGCCAGCGAAGAACGGAGCGTGGCCCACGCCCTCCTGGCCCAGGGGATCACCACCGCGGTCATCAATCCCGACGGAGGCGGGCCCACCGACCTCGTGCAGCAGCGGGAAGACCTCTTCCAGCACGGCCTGGGGGTGAACGTGGTGCAGCTCGTGCCCCACGCCTCGGTGCGGCGAGAGGCCATGGACGGAAGCCACGACCGGGCCCCCACCGACCAGGAGATGGATGAGATGCGCCGCCTCACACGCCAGGGCATGGAGGCCGGTGCCTTCGGCCTCTCCACCGGACTCTTCTACACCCCGGGCTTCTATGCCGAGACCGGAGAAATCGTGGAACTGGCCCGGATCGCCGCCGAGTTCGACGGTGTGCACTCGAGCCACATCCGTGACGAGTCGGACTACTCTGTGGGGGTGGTGGCGGCGGTGCAGGAGATCATCGACATTTCCCGGGAATCGGGCGTGGCGGGAATCGTGAGCCACATCAAGGCGCTGGGTCCCAACGTGTGGGGCAGAAGCGCCGAGATCGTCGAGCGGATCCAGGTCGCCCGGGACGAGGGAATCGAGGTGTGGGCCGACCAGTACCCCTACGAGGCCTCGGCCACCGGCTTCACCGCCGCCCTGGTGCCGGCGTGGGCCCGGGACGGCGGCACCGACGCCATGCAGGAGCGCTTCCACGATCCGGAAACGGCGCCTCGGATCCGCGAGGGCATCGCCGAGAACCTGGCCCGCCGGGGCGGGGCCGAGCGGATCATGTTCAGGGGCTCGGGCGAGTTGGTGGGCCTCACCCTTGAAGACGTGGCGGAAGACCGCGGCCAGGACCCGGTGGACGCCGCCTTCGAGATGATCCGGGACGGCCAGTCTCCAGGCATCATCTCCTTCAACATGCACGAGGACGACATCGAGCGCCTCATGCGCCAGGAATGGACGCTCACCTCCACCGACGGCAGCCTCCCGGCCTTCGGCGAGGGATCGCTTCACCCCCGGGGGTACGGGGCCTTCCCCCGTAAGCTGCGCGAGTACGTGGTGGAGCGGGAGGTCATCGATCTGCCCTTCGCCATCCGCTCCATGACCGGGGCGTCGGCGGAAGCCTTCCGCCTGGGCGACCGGGGCCGGCTGGAGACCGGGCGGATCGCGGACCTGGTGGTCTTCGACCTGGCGCTGGTCAACGACCCCGCCGACTTCATGGAGCCCCACCAGTACTCCGAGGGCATGCTCTACGTGATGGTCAATGGCCGGCTGGCCATCGATGGAGGCGACTTCACCGACGCCTTGGCCGGCCGGATCCTGAACCTGCACGGACCCGACCTGGCCAGGGTGGACCTGGTGGCCGACGACGACTGATCCCGGAAGCCGCCGGCCCCGGAGACCGCTACGGCAGCTCGTTCATGTCGGCGCTGCTCCGGTAGTAGTCCCCCAGGAGGTGCTCGGCGAAGTACTCCTGCATCATCCGCTGCCAGTACGAGCTGTACTCCCCGAAGCCGTGGCGCATCCCGGGAAACATCATGAAGTCGAAGCGCTTCTCGTTGCGGATGAGCTCCCGGGCCAGCCGCATCGTCCCGGCGTGGTGCACGTTGCTGTCCATGTCACCGTGCACCAGGAGGAGCCGGCCCTTCAGGTTCTCGGCCACCTCGTGGTTGGCCGGGACCTCGATCTCGAACTGCAGCTCCTCGTCGGCCTCGCAGTGGTCCTCGTTTGGCACCGTGCGCACGCGGCGGCGGCGGGTCTCGGCCTCGTCTCCGTTTCCGTTCCCGTTGGCCACCCCCTCGTCGTCGTCCTCGGCTGTGGCCTCGGGGGGCACGCACTTCACCTCCAGGCCGTGGTGCTGCTCGCTCCAGTTCTGGTTGTACACGTTGTTGTCGTGGTTGCCCGCCGACGACGCGCCAACGCTGAAGAACTCGTTGTACGGGGGAACCATCAGCGCGGCGGCGGTCATGAACCCGCCTCCCGAGTGCCCGTAGATGCCCACCCGGTCCACGTCGATCCACGAGTGGCGCTTCCCCAGCTCCTGAATGCCCGCCTTCTTGTCGGCCAGGCCGTAGTCCCGCAGGTCGAAGTACCCGAAGCTGTGGTACGCCGCAGACCGCAGGGGGCTGCCACCCCGGTTTCCGATCTGGATCACGATGAAGCCCAGCTGCGCCAGCTCCTGCTGGCTGAGCGTGGCGCCGAAGGTGGTCCGCACGGACTCGGTCTGGGGCCCGGGGTAGACATGGGCGATGACGGGGTAGCTCCGCTCCGGGTCGAAGTCGAAGGGCTTCCACATGTTCCCGTAGATGTCGGTCACCCCGTCGGCGGCCTTCACCACGAAGGTCTCGGCCAGGCGCCACCCGAACTCCTCCAGTTCCGAGACATCCATCTCCTCCAGCTCCAGGATCACCTCCCCGTTCCCGTCCCGCAGCACTGCCCGGGGGGCCATGTCCACCCGCGAGGAGTTGGTCAGGATGAAGCGGTTCGAGGGCGAGAGGGACGAGCGCTGATCGGCGGCCCCGCGGTCCAGGAGGGTGAGACCCGACCCGTCGGCCTCCACCCGATACAGGTGCCGGTAGTAGGGGTTCTGCGCTTCCTCACGACCCACCGCGGTGAACCAGACCCGGTCGTCGTCCTCGTCCACCTCCGAGATGGAGAGCACGTTCCACGACCCGCTGGTCAGGGGGTTGAGGAGGTTTCCGTCATGGCCGTACCGGTAGTAGTGGGCCCAGCCGGTACGGCGGGAATACCAGAGGAAGTCCCCGGTGTTGTCCTCGTCCAGGTACCGGGGCGACTGGGTCCGGAGGTGGCCCTTGTCCACCGCCTCGGTGAGAAGCACCCGGACGCCGTCGGTGGCCATGTCCACCTCGATGAGTTCCAGCGCCCGCTGGCTCCGAGCCCGCCGCACCAGCCGAAGATGATCGGACGAACCGTTGGTCCAATGGATGTGCATGAGCCGCTGGTCGCGGTACCGATCCACGTCCAGCTCCCGGAGCTCCACCTCGTCACGGTTGAAGGTGTGCAGCTCCACCTGGGGCACGTCCTCCTCGCCGGGCATGGAGTAGCGGTAGCTCTCCAGCGAGGGCCGAGGCTCCTCCAGCGAGTCCACCAGGTAGAGTTCGCTGACGTGCCGCCGATCAGTTCGGGTGACGGAGAAGGCCCGGCTGTCTTCCGACCAGTTCACGTTGGGACGAACCCGGAAGTCGGTGGGATCGATGTCCTCCTCCTCGTCCTCGTCCACCTCCCGGCTCCCGAACCCGTAGTCCTCCTCGCCGTCGTCGGTGACCTGAACCGCGTCCTGTTCCTCCTCGTCGATGATTTCGACGAAGTAGAGGTTGTGCTCCTCGGCATAGACGTAGGCGGTACTGTCGGGAGAGAAGCTGCGCCACTCCCGCTCGTCCTCCTCTTCCTCGTCCTCCTCCACCTCCCCCAGGTTCTCCAGCGTCTGGTCATCCAGGTGGTACTCGAAGCGCACGTCCTCGGCTTCGAAGGTGAACCGGTCAGCCTCCTCCGCGAACTCGATCTCGCTGATGGGTAGCTCGTGGGCCTCCAGGTAGCTCTCCAGCTCCTCGGAGAGGAGGGCAGCCATCCGCTCGTGGTCGAAGAGGAAGCCCTTCCCGGGACCCGCAGGATCCACCAGGTGATAGCGGGTGCCGCGACTGTCTTCCCATTGATACCAGAGGGAGTCGGTCTCGTGAATCCAGTTGGACTGTACCGACTGGCTATGGACGAAGCGGTCCAGGTTGTCGGAGCTGAAACGCTCCAGCTGGGACCAGTTGGCCTGATTGGGCGTGCCGCGATCCTGAGCCTGAAGGGGCAGGGCCAGGACGGCCACGAGCACGAGAGACCCGACCAGGGGGACGGGACGCAGGGGGGTGTTCATGGTCTTGCCTTCCTGAATTGTGGGGCAGGGATGATCAGGGGGCATTCTGCGACCCTCGGCCGCCCCGTCAAGAGGCAGGCCAAAATCGGCACCCGTCCGGTGCCCCCCAATAACCCCAGGGGCCGCGGCCGGAAGTCCAGTCAGCCGATGGGCTCCAGGTTGGCTTCGATCTTCTCGCGGCGGGATTCCAGGAAGGGGGGAAGCGCCACCGATTCGCCCAGGTTCTCGGGGTCCTCGTCTACGGCGAAACCGGGCCCGTCGGTGGCGATCTCGAAGAGGATACCGCCGGGCTCGCGAAAGTAGAGGCTCCGAAAGTAGTAGCGGTCCACCTCACCGCTGTTGGGGACCCTCAGCTCGTTCAGCCGCCGGGCCCAGCCTTCGTACTCCTCCTGGTTCGGCGTACGGAAGGCGACGTGATGGACGCCGCCGGCTCCCAGGCGGGCCACCGGCAGATCGGACTCCACCGCCACGTGGAGCTCCGCGTGAGGCCCCTGCCCGGCCATCTGGTACACGTGAACCTCGTTCTCCGACACTCCGGCGGAACCCGGGAGGCGAGTCGAGGAGCCGTCCCGATAGGTTCGGATCTGCTCCATTCCCATCACGCAGCTCAGGGTTTCGTCGGTGCCCCGCAGCTCCGGCACGCTGAGGACCACCGGCCCCAGGCCCCGGATCTGGTGCTCCTCCGGAACCGGACTCTCATCCCAGATCACCGGGTCGTCGCCGGCGCCCCCGTCCTCCACCAGCGCGAGCCGCTGGCCCTCGGGGTCCTGGAACTCCAGGGTGGCCCGGCCATCGAGTTCCCTGATGCCTGTGACCTCCAGATCCTGCGACTTCAGCCGCTGGGCCCACCACTCCAGGCTGGCGGAATCCCGAACCCGCAGACCCGTCCGGACGATGCTCCGGGTGCCCCTTCGCTCCCGGGGCATCTCCCAGTCGAAAAAGGTGAGGTCGGTCCCCGGTGATCCCAGGCCGTCGGCGTAGAAGAGATGATAGGCGCTCACGTCGTCCTGGTTCACGCTGCGCTTCACCAGCCTCATCCCCATGACCCCGGTATAGAACCGGTGGTTTTCCCGGATGCGGGCAGTAACGGCGGTGAGGTGGTGGAATCCGGTGAGCTCCATGGTGGTCTCCTGTTGGAAGGCTCAGGGGTGAGCACCCTCGAGAGGCGGTCCGGCGTCGCCGTCCGGAGCCTCACGCTCACGCCCCTCTACCGCGGAGGCCGCCGGCAGATCCGCCTCCACCACGAAGCGGGCGCACCTGAAGGAGGAGCCGAACGGTGGCAGAGAGGCTGTAGAGCTCGTCCTGGACCCGGACGGCCAGGCGTCGCCACGCCACCACCAGGGCGGAATCCGAGCGCAGTCGTCGAATAGGCATGTGCGGAGAGATCTCATTCGGGCGCCTGCCGCCTGAACAGGGCGAAGTCTCCGGGGGAGCGCCCGGACCCTCTCCCCCGGCATGTTTCATGCTGCCTCGGAGGGCAGTCATACGGATCCTCCACCAGGAAGCGGGGCGGCGCAGGCATACGCGGACCCTCCACCGAGGTGGATCCCCTCATCACGAACCCCGGCCCCCGGACGATCGTGCCGAGCCCCTGGGAAAATTGTTCCGGCTCCGCCATGGAAGGTGTCCCGTTCACACCCTCTGCGCCTGCCGCTCTCCCCGTACCGAGATGGTCCCCGGGCGAGACATCGGCGACTCAGCTTCTATCCGCCACTCCGGATCCGGTGACGATCCTCCTGGTGGAGGATGACGAGGCGGCCCGTTCCGGCATCGACAGGTTCCTGTCCCGGATCGGATACCGGGTGGTCCAGGCTCCCGACGGCAGCTCGGCCCTCCACCTGGCCTCCGGCGTGGGTCCGGAGGTGAGCCTCGCCCTTGTCGACATTCGACTTCCCGACATGTTGGGCGACGAGCTTTGGCGGCGCCTGAACCAGACGATCATGGGACTCCGGACCCTCTTCATCTCGGGTCACCCCCCACAGCTCCTCCCCACGCTTCCCCTCCATCGGCAGGAAGTGTCCTTCCTGGCCAAGCCCTTCGAGCTCACCGACCTGGACCAGTCCATCAGCGCCCTCCTGGCTACGCGCTGAAAGAACGGCCTGAAGGGCCTCGTCTCCCCCCACCACCGGCAGCTCCAGCTCCGCGCCGCCCAGTTCCAGGGTGGAGTCGGCGAAGGCCTCGACGACCTGGGCCTGCCCGTCCTCGATGACGTGGGTGGCCTGCGCGGCCGCCGGGGTTGGGGCCTGTGCCGCCGCCTCCGCGCCTCCTACCGGCCAGACCAGGAGGATCGAGAGCAGGAGGGCTCCTTTTGATCGATTCTGCAGACCCGTCATTCCAACTCCGCGAGTCGCTCCTGGAAGCGCTCCAGGGCCTCGTCGAAGATCTGGGCTTTTCGGCGGGTGTTCTCGTTGCTCTGGGCCGGGCGGGTGGAGCGAGA
>SKVI01000062.1 GCA_007129525.1 Gemmatimonadota bacterium
CGGCGGGTAGGCGGTGGGGGTCCCCGGCCCGCAGGACACGTAAACGTTACAGACCAACCGAAACCAACAATTCGGAGTTTCCTCGTGAACATCATAGTCTGCATCAAGCGAGTGCCCGACACCGAGACCCGGATCCGGGTCGGTGGCAACGGCACCTCCATCGATGAAAGCGGCGTCAAGTACGTCATGAGCCCATACGACGAGTTCGCCGTGGAGGCGGCGCTCCGCACCAAGGAGGCGCTGGGCGAGGGCGAGGTCACCGTCCTCACCCTGGGTGACGATGCATCGCAGGAGACCCTGCGTACGGCACTGGCCATGGGTGCGGACCGGGCGGTTCTCCTCCAGGGCGACGTCGGCCCCGATGGGCTGGCCACCGCCAAGGCGCTGGCAGCGGAGATCGGCGAGTCGGACCCCCCGCTGGTGCTCCTGGGCGTGAAGGCGGCTGACCACGATCAGCAGCAGGTAGGACCCATGCTGGCCACCCTCCTGGATCGTCCCTGCGCGACGGCGGTTTCCAACTTCGAGATGAAGGACGGGGCCGTGGTCTGTCACAGCGAGGTGGAGGGAGGCACGCAGGTGCTGGAGCTCCCCCTGCCCGCGGTGGTCACCATCACCAAGGGCGAGTTCGAGCCCCGCTACGCTTCCCTCAAGGGGATCATGGCGGCGAAGCGCAAGCCGCTGGAGACCCGGGAAGCCCAGTCCGCCCCCTCACGGCTGTCGGTGAAGTCCATGGAGCTTCCCCCGGAGCGGGAGGCGGGCAGAATCGTGGGAGAGGGGGCCGATGCCGTTCCGGAGCTGGTTCGCCTGCTTCGGGAAGAGGCCAACGTACTCTGATCGCTTTGCCGCATACGAACATTCGATCTCGCTGAGGAGAGTCCGAGCATATGAAGATTCTGGCTGTTGTCGAACAGAGAGATGGTGAGGTCCTGGGAGCGTCCCGGGAAGTGACGTCCGCCGCCGCGTCCCTGGCGGAGGAGGCCGGGGGTGAAGCCCACGTCCTGCTCCTGGGCGGGCCGGGTGTATCGGAGGGAGCCGCCGCGCTGGGGGCCTTCGGTGCCGCACGGGTGAAGGTGGCGGCCCACGACGCCCTCGCCGAATACCATCCCGACGGCTACTCGAAGGTGGTGCGCCAGGTGGTGGAGGACGGGGGGTACGACGCCGTCTTCCTTCCGGCCACCAGTCAGGGCAAGGACCTGGCGCCCCGGTTGGCGGCGCTCCTGGACGTGCCCCTGGCCCAGGACATCACCCGCGCATCGGTGGTGGACGGGGCACTGGAGCTCTTCCGCCCGGTATACGCCGGCAAGGCCTTCACCCAGCTCGAGGTGGACGCCTCTCCGGTGCTGGCCACCCTCCGCCCCAATGTCTTTCAGGCGCAGGAGCGGGACGGAGCGGCCGAGGTGGAGTCGCTGGAGATGGAACTGGACCCTGATAGCTGGCCCACCCGGGTCGTGTCCTTCGAGGCCACCGGCGGCGACGTTCCGGACGTGGCCGAGGCCGCGGTGGTGGTGTCGGGTGGCCGCGGAATGAAGGAGCCGGACAACTGGAATCTCCTGGAGGATCTCCGACAGGCCCTTGGAAGTGAGGCCGGCCTGGGGGCCTCGCGGGCGGTGGTGGACGCCGGATGGCGGCCCCACGGCGAGCAGGTGGGTCAGACCGGAAAGACGGTGGCACCCAAGCTCTACTTCGCCATCGGTATCTCGGGTGCCATCCAGCACCTGGCGGGGATGCGGACGGCGGGGACCATCGTGGCGGTGAATCGCGATCCCGATGCCCCCATCTTCAAGGTCGCGGACTACGGGATCGTCGGCGACCTCTTCGAGGTGGTCCCCCGGCTCACCGAGGAGGTCCGGGAGCTGAAGGCCCAGGGTTGACCGCGTAGAATCAGGGCCTTCGGCCCAGAAACGCTACCGGGTCCACCGGACGTCCCGAGACCCAGACCTCGAAGTGGAGGTGGGGCGCGGTGACCCTTCCAGTGGCGCCGCTGAGGCCGATGACCTGCTGGTGCTCAACCTCCTGCCCGGCCCGGACCTGGATCTCAGAGAGGTGGGCGTAGACCGTGAGGACGTCCCGTCGGTGCTCCAGCCAGACCACCTTGCCGTAGCCCCGCATCTCGCCGGCGAAGCGGACTCGGCCGGGCAGCATACTTCGGATGGGGGTGCCGGTGGGAACGGACACATCGACGCCCCGGTGAACCGCTGGGATCACGCCACTCCACCGCATCCCGAAGGGAGAGGTCATGTCTCCGGCCGTGGGCCAGCGGGGCAGGGCACACCCACCGAGCGCCAGCAGGATGATGAATCCCGTGAGCAGGGCCTGGGCCGGCCTCCTGGGTTCAGCGTGCATGGCCGGCCCACTCCCCGGGGCTCAGAACCGGTAGGCTCCGCCCAGGGTCACCACTCCGACACCGGTCCACTCCTGATCCGAGATGGAGCCGAGACCGTTCTCGCCCTCGAACTGGAAGAACGCCTCCGGTGTCCCCAGCCTCCAGATGTGGAGGAGCGCGTCGGCTCGGACGGTGAGCCGGTCCGTGGGGAGCCACCGGCTGCCCAGTCCCAGCACCCCCAGGAAGGAGGGCCCGAAGCTGAAGCGTTCCTCCCCGAAGAGATCCTCCTCCAGCGGGCTGTCGCGGCTCAGGTCAAAGGCGAGGCCGCCACCGACCACCGCGAAGGGAGCCAGGTCGTTCCACGTGCGGTTGCCCGTAAGGGTGAAGCGGAGTCGTCCATCGATTCCCGCGACCGTGGAGGTCGTGCTGCCCAGAAGCTGAAGCCCCTCGTCCGGGTCGCTTGGGTCGTAGACGTTGCGGTCGGTGGGGAGGAGGAAGGCGGTGCCTTCGATTGCGAACGGACCGCCAAGTTCCAGCCCGTAACGGCCTCCGAAGTAGACTCCCCCGCCCGGTCCCAGGTCCAGGCTGCCCCGATTGTCGGATGCGGCACCGACGAAGAAGCCGGCCTGGTGCCGGGTGTCGATGAACTCGTAGGGCGAGGGGACCTCCTGGCCCAGGGCGGGGGTCACGCCCATGGTCACGGCGAGGATCGGGAGTGCAGCGAGGGGGAATCGGCGCATGGACGCGAGGTCTCTGGGTTCGATTGCGAAGGTGGCGTCGGAAAAGGGCCTGAACGAAGGAGAAGCTACCCGGATACGGCGCACCAGATCAAGGTGTGGACCGGGGTGCCGGAACTCCCTCCTCCGTTTGACTCATTCCCTCCGCGCGGGCAGATTTCAGACAGTGCTCGGTGCTCGGCGATGGCGGCCGGCATCGGCATCCCGGTGTGGAACACCACCCGTTCCCCTTCGTTTCCATTCAACAGCCTCTTGATGCGAACCAGCCCCGAACCCGACGGCTCGTCAGACGGCGGGACGCCGTTCCCCCGGCGCCCCTTCCGATCATGGCGCACGCTCGTCGGCCTGATGGGTCTGCTGGGCCCCTGGAGTATGCTCACGGGGCTTCTGGGCCCCGAGCCGATGCTGGCCCAGTCGGCCGTGGTGGATGCCACGGAGAACTTCCGGGCTGAGCCCAACGGAACGATCCTGGGACAGCTCGAGCCGGGCACCCCGCTGAGGGTGGTGGCCGAGGAGGGCAACTGGCTCCAGGTGACGGTGGAGGGCTACGTCTGGACCCGGTCCATGCAGCTCCTCGATGACGGTGACCTGGACCTGATCATCTCCGAGCCCGAGGGCGAGAACCTGAGGGCCGAGCCGCAGGGCAGGGTGGCCGGACGGCTCGTCCGAGGAGCCCAGCTCGAAGAGCTGGAACGGATCCCCGGATGGGTGCGGGTACGTCGGACCGGCTGGATCTGGGGTCCCTCTACTGCCATGGTCGAGGCCCGGGCGTCTCCGGCCCCTGAGGAGCCCGAGCCGGACCCATCGGAAGCGGACGAGCCGGAGCAGCCCCCATCGCCCGCCGAGGAGGCCCTGGCCGGGATCCGTGCCGGCCCTGGAGGGCTGGCCATCCTGGGCGCACCGGATGGGAGCCCGGTGGCAGAGGCGCAGCCGGGGGCCGAGCTCCATGTCCTGAGCCGCCAGGAAGGGTGGGCCCGGGTTCAGCTGGAGGGTTGGGTGAGGCTCCCCGACGAGGGTGGCGACGCCCGTGAGGACGAGCCGGGCCTGGCCACCCGGGTCACGGTGGCGGAGATCCGGGACGATCCGGACCGGTACCGCGGGCGCACGGTGGAGGTGGAGCTCCAGTTCATTTCCCTGGAGGAAGCCGAAGCCATACGGAGCGATTTCTACGAGGGCGAACCCTTCCTCCTGACCCGGGCCGCAGACGGCGAGCGCTCGTTCGCCTACGTGGCCGTCCCGCCCGAGCGGGTGGCCGAGGTGGAGAACCTGTCGCCCCTGGAGGACCTCATGGTGGTGGGGAGGGTTCGGACCGGGGGAGCCGAGTTCACGGGAAACCCCGTGCTGGAGCTCGTGCGCTTCGAGCGGTCACGGTGACGGGTTGAATCCTTCTCCCGCTTTGTTTCGTAGGAAGGATGGAGAGGCGATCTCCCGGGCCCGCTCGCGACAAGCGAAGGAATCCTGACCTCCGACACGGCGCGTATTCATGTACTGCTGGTCCTGCGGACACCAACAGAGCAGCTCGGACTCCCGCTGCGGACGCTGTGGGGCTCCCCCGGCGCAGCTCCCTTCCGATGCCTCCGGGCATCACGGGATCCGGGTCTGCCCGGGATGCGGCTACCGGGGTGATGGGATGCCGTACTTCCGGCGGGCCAGCCACCTGGCCCTCCTGGCCGGCGCGGCACTTCTCACCTACGGAATCGGCGGGCTGGCATACTGGCTCATCAAGCGGGATGACCGGGTTTGCCCTTCGTGCGGCCTCTCATGGAAGCGGAGCCGTCCCGTGGGAAGCGCACTGCCGCCGTCGGCGGACGCGGCCGAGGAGACGCCGCAGACCCCGGGCCGCGAGGTGGCCGCCTCCCGGTCCGGCGGCGCAGGGGCGGGCCAGGACCCGGGGGCCGGGAAAGGTGCCGCGGAACGCTCCGCGCCCGTGCGGCGCAGACCCGAGACCGGACTGCCCCGGGCAGGGACGACTCGCCGGGTCGTGGGTGCGTTGCTGGCTCTCTTCTCCGTTCTCTTTCTGGGTCTCGGTCTGGTTCAGGGAGAGGCGGGCGCGGCCATCCTTTCGCTCTTCCTGGGGCTCAGCGGTGCCGCCACCTTCGGGTGGGGATGGAGCGCCAGGCAGCGGCGCAGAGAAGCCATCCTTCGCCGTATGCAGGGCCGGGTTCTGCAGCTTGCCCGGGTTCGTCGTGGCACCCTCACCGCCACCGACGTGGCCTCGGAGCTGGACCTTTCGCTGGACGGGGCCGAGCGGGTGCTCCTGTCGCTGGATGACGGCCTGAGGGTCCGCTCCGACGTGACCCACGACGGGATCCTGGTCTTCGAGTTTCCCGAGATCCGTTGGGGGACGAGTCTTCCACCGGATCCCGACCGACGCCGGGCGTTGGAGTGGACCCGGGAGCTGGAGAAGAGCCGAAAGGAATCCGGGAGTTCGACCAAGGAGTAGGGCCGTCTTGGACACGAGTGTGTGACGGCGTATCTTACGGGCGTTCCGACGAGCAAGATCGAACCACGAGGGCGAGCGAAGTCGAACGCCTTGTTTCGGGGAGGAGTGCAGTGCGCCGGTTCAAGGACTCAGATGGCGAGGAGTGGGATGCCGTGGTGGGGAGATCGTCGTGGGGAGGGGTCTACCTCCTCTTTATTCCGGTCGAGGGAGGACCCGTTCGCCAGATGGCGCTGGAAGCCCAGGAGGTTCGGGAAGCCGAGCGGATGCTGGTCGGCGCCGACGACGGGGAGCTGGTCCGCCTCCTGACCCGTTCCGATCTTCGGCAACCATGATCATGACCAGCAAGGTAGGTTAGAATGCGAGAGTTCAAGGACCACGAAGGGCGGGACTGGGAGGCCACCATCCGGAAGCGGGAGGGCCTGGACTTCAAGGGCCGGTACCACCTGGTGCTCCGGCCCCGGGGTGCGGAGAAAGACGACGAGGTGGAACTCACCGATGTCCGGTGGAACAGCGAGAAGACGGCCCGCCGCACCCTGGAAACCATGTCCGACGTGGAGCTCCGGCGACGACTCCGGTCGGCCCGGGGTCGAGCCACCTCGGCCATGGACGTCTGAGTAGGGACCGTTAGCGGTCCTGTTGCCCGTCCTGCGCAGTGGCGGCACCCTCGCCGACCTCGGTCCCACGGCCGGCGTATCGGACGGACGCCGGGAGCTCCGGGTCGAAGGGGCGGGTGAAAGCGGCCAACTGGATCCCAATGCGGTCTTCTACCTGCTTCGCGGCCCACGGTGACGGAACGTCGTTGGCCACGATGCTGAAGTAGATGGGCTCGCCGTCCAGCGTCCTCACCACCCCCGAGAGGGCCGATACCCGGTGAATGGTGCCGGTCTTGGCCCTCAGATTGCCGGCAGCCGCCGAGCGGTACATGCGCCGCAGCTCCCGCTGGTTCCCTGCTTCGGGGAGGGACGCCCAGAATGCGTCGGCGTGTTCGTCCCGGTCCATGTGGGCCAGGAGCGTCACCAGGTCCGACGGACGGGCTCGGTTGAGCCGAGACAGGCCGGAGCCGTCCACAACGTTCAGGCCGTCGGAGTCGAGCTGGACGACCCGGGTGAGGTACCGGGTCAGGACCCCGCTTCCGCCGTCGAACGATCCGTCACCCCACGCGGTCCGTCCCATGGCCAGGAGGAGCGCTTCGGCATAGAGGTTGTGGCTCCGCTTGTTCACTACGTCCAGGAGATCCCTCACCGGCGGTGAGTGATGAACGGCCACCGTCCACGTTTCTCCCGCAGTCCGCGTTCCGCCCACGGAGCTGCCGTCGTCCCAGGAGCCGGCAGCCCCTTCGTCCCCCACTCCCTGGAAGGCCGGCGCCACCAGCCGGGTGCCGGTGACCCGGGACTCCGAGGCGTCCCGGACGGATCCGGAGGAACCCTCCACCCGGATCCCCTCCTCACGCAGGACTCGCTTCAGGATCGAGGCGGCGAAGGCAGGCGGATCCGAGACCGTGATCCGTCGCCAGGCATCGGCCTGACCCGGGGCCATCTCCCCACGGATCTCAATGGGTGCATCCGGGTCGTCCCGAACCACCATGAGGGGGGTGCGAACGCCGCCCGCCACTGTCCGGCCCTGGTTCGCCAGGGGAAGCAGCGCGCCTTCCGGCTGCGTCCGGACACGGGGGGCAGTCCCGGGAGCCGAAGCCTGAACCCGGAGTGTTACCACGTTCTCGTTGAACGAGAGCCCGGAAACTGGCGCGGCGAACCAGTCGTTCAGGTCCCTGGGGTTCCAGGAGTCCCGGCGTGTGGGTCCGGTGAAGAAGGTGCCGTCGCCCAGGATGTCGCCGGTGACGGTGCGTACGCCCTGGCGCCGGAGCTCACGTGCGAACTCACGAAAGGGAGCCACCTCCGATTCCAGCAACCGGTCCGACAGGGCCGGGTCGCCGGTCCCGTACAGGATCAGGTCGCCGTGGAGCCTTCCGTTGCTGACCGTGCCGTCGGCCAGAAGGAAGGTGGTGAACCGGAAGTCCGGGCCCAGGTGGTAGAGGGCTCCTGCGCTGGTGAGGAGCTTCTGGTTCGAGGCCGGGGCCAGGGATGCACCGTGGTTCTGGGCGAACAGGGTGTCTCCCCTGGCTCCCGAGACGGCGAGCACCCCCCAGTTGCCGGTACGGCCGGCTCCCCGTGCCAGGTGGCGGGCCAGCTCGGATTGGAGCGCGGCCAACGCTCCCGCGTTTCGGTCGTCGGCGTGCCCCGCGTCATCGGCGAACTCCGTGTCCGCTGCGAGCTCCGCGCCCGGGGCCGCCACGTCCGCGGACGCCGCGGGCGGAACGGCGTCCAGAATGCGGGAGGAGTCGGTGCCGAGCTGGGAGGGATTGCTCCCCAGAGGCAGCGCGCCTACGGCCAGGAGGACGGAGATGGCCACGGGCAGGGCGATGCCGAGGGCCAGAAAGCGGACCCGGAGGGGGCGTGGACTCATTGGCGTGGGTCGGTCCGCGCGTAAGTGGGGAGTCTCATGCGTTGTGGCCCATTCCGGCCGCTCCGGAGTCTTGCGTTCGAGGATTTCGGGTGAAGAACAAGCATTATACGCCGAAGGCCTCCACCAGGTCCCCCTGATCCCGGGCACCCGTCGTCACGGGTGGGTTCGGGGCCGAGGTGCGAAGTCGGACAGGGGGTTCTGGCCCGGGAGCGGCACGATGACACCGGGATTCAGAATCCCCTCAGGATCAAGCTCATTCTTGATGTTCGCGAACGCTGTGGCAAGGGTCGATCCCCAGATCCGTTCCAGGAACGGGGCCCGGAGCCGCCCGTCGCCGTGCTCGCCGGCCAGGGTTCCGCCCAGCTCGGCCACCAGGTCCACCACCTGCTCCAGGACCTGGCGCACCCTGGGGAGCCAGTCCGACGACCCGGTGTCCACCAGGGGGTTCACGTGCAGGTTGCCGTCTCCGGCGTGACCGAACACCACCGCGTCGAAGCCGCCCGCCTCGAGAATGCGGTCCAGCTCCTCCATGTAGCGGCCCAGGTGCCGAACCGGAACCACCGAGTCCTCGATGAACTGCGTGGAAATGAGCCCGCGGCCGGCTTGTCGGGCAATCACGGGGCTGGCGGCCTTCCGCAGCGCCCAGAGTCGCTGGGCGTCGTCGGGCGAGGTGGCCCGGATTCCCTCTCCAGCCACCTGTCGCCCCAGCTTCCGGCACCGCTCCAGGCCGTCGTGCACCTCGTCCGGCGTACCGCTCACGTCGAGGAGGAGGAGCGCGAAGGCGCCGTCGGCCAGTGACGCCGTGAGGGGGTCGGTGTCGAGCCCGGCGATGTCCAGGAAGCGCCGCCCCAGGAGCTCGCAGGCGTCGGCGCCAGCGGGCTGTGCCCCCAGAGCCAACGCCACCACGTCTTCAGGCGATCGGGCCGGGAGAAGGGCCACGCCCCGGGCCCGTGGAACGGGCGTGGTGCGAAGCTCCACCTCGGTGAGCACGGCCAGCGTGCCCTCACTGCCCACCAGGAGCTGGAGGGCGTCGCGACGGGGGAGAAAGCGATCCAGCGGATAGCCGGAGGAGTTCTTCCGAAC
>SKVI01000108.1 GCA_007129525.1 Gemmatimonadota bacterium
CCAACGTGCTGGGAGTGCCCCTCAGCACGCTCCACTTCAACCTGTGGTACCACCTGGGGCTGGCTCGCTACATCCAGGGCGACTGGGAGGGAGCCCGGGAGGCCTGGGAGGCGTGTCTCGAAGTGTCCGTGGGTTCGGATCTCGGGAACCCGGACCTTGAGGTAGCCACCTCCTACTGGCTCTACCTGGCGCGGCATCGAACGGAAGACGGTGAGGAGGCGGAGGAGCTCCTGGCCGAGCTGCCATCCGCCGACGAGATCATCGAGAACGACAGCTACCTGGAGCTCCTTCGGCTCTTTCGGGGAGACGAGGGAGCCGAGGAGCTTCTGGCGGGCGTGGAGGTCGGATCGCTGGGCGGCGCCACGCTGGCCTACGGGGTGGCCATGCACCACCTGCTGGCGGGGCGCGAGGTCGAGGCCCGGGCGCTCATGGCGCGGATTCTGGAGGAGCCGGAGCAGTGGCCCGCCTTCGGATACATGGCAGCCGAGGCGGAGGTGGCTCGAAGGGGCTGGTGAGGGTGGGGCTGGCGACCAGGGGGGGGCGGCCCGGAGGGGGGCGTGCCGAGAGGGCCAAACAGTTGACATATCAAATATAAACCAGTACACTAATGCCATCATGACTACTTCCGATCCACTGGGCGAGGTCTTGCAACGCAGCCGACCCTTCCGATCATCAAGTCAGAAGGCGGTGGTGGGGCTGCTGCGAACCACCGACCTCCTGCGGCGCCGCCTGGGCGATACGGTGGCGGCCGAGGGGATCACCCTGCAGCAGTACAACGTGCTGCGCATTCTGCGGGGTGCGGGAAAAGAAGGTCTTCCCACCCTTACCGTAGCCGAGCGCATGATCGAGCGGACGCCCGGAGTCACCCGACTCCTGGACCGCCTGGAAGACGCCGGCTGGGTGGAGCGCACTCGATGTACCGACGATCGTCGCCGGGTTCTGGCCAGCATCACCCCCGTCGGCCTGGAGCTGCTGGCCCGATTGGACGAGCCTCTGGCCCGGGCCGAGGAAGACGCCTTTCGGGCCCTGGCCGAAGAGGAGATGGAGGCCTTCCTCCACGCGCTGGAAACGGTCCGGAGCAGCCTCGAGGCGGAGGACGGGCTGGAACCTCCGGACCGGTAGTCAGCCGCGGCAGGCCCGTCGGGTAGTAGTCACCACGAAGTCGACACACACGCGAATTGAGAGAACAGGGAGCAATACCGATGAGTACGGCAATGGATACCGAGATCGCCGAAAAAGTGGAGACGTTGAACGAGATGATCCTTGAAGGCCAGGCACTGGAGGCGTTCGAGAAGTTCTACCACGAGGACGTGGTCATGCAGGAAGGCGCCGACGAGCCCTTCGAGGGCAAGGCGCTCAACCGGAAGCGCGAGGAAGACTTCTTTTCGTCCATCACCGAGCTCCGGGACGTCGAGCTGAAGGCGGTGGCGGTGGGCGACGGAATCAGCATGGTGGAATGGTACTTCGACTATGTACACAAGGACTGGGGTCACCAGAAGTACGACCAGGTGGCCGTGCAGCGCTGGCAGGACGGCCAGATCATTCACGAACGGTTCTACAAGGCCTGAGCTCGAGCAAGCGCTGAGCTCGAGCCCCTGAAACCCGGCGAGGTGGCGTCGCGTAGGTCTGGGTGAAGCCCTGAGGTTCAGGGTGAAGCCTGACGCGCCACCCCCGCCGGGAGACGACCATGCCATTTTCCATCGAGGAGAGAATCCGCCGGTACCTCCGTCTGGCGGAGCGGGCGGAGGCCTCCGGACGCCGTCGCCACGCGCGCATCTTTCGCCGCATGGCCATGGATCTCTCGAACCCGACGGACTGATTCCGCAGACCATGCAGCCCAACGAGCCCTTCATGGATCCGCCCCGCCTCCCCCGGGGCTTCTTTGCCGCCGGCCGCAACGTCGGACTCAAGACCGAGGACAACGACCTGGCCCTCTTCCTGTCTCGACGGCCGGCCGCCGCCGCAGCCCTCTTCACCCGGAATCACTTTCCCGGAGCTCCCGTCACCCTGGGCCGCCAGCGGATGAGGCGGGGGCAGCTGCAGGGACTGGTGGTGAACTCCGCTTGCTCGAATGTGGCCACCGGGGAGGCCGGCCTCGAAGATGCCAGGGAGATGGCCAGCCTGGCGGCTCGGGAGTTTGCCGACTTCCTGGGTGAGGACGGCAAGAAGGCCCACGACGCCGAGGCCCTGGAGGAGCGGGTCCTTGTGGGGTCTACCGGCGTCATCGGCCGCCGCCTGCCCATGGATCGGATCCGGGAGGGGATTCGGGGCATGGGCTCCCAGCTGGGCACCGATCCCTGGCCGGCGGCCCGGGCCATCATGACCACCGACAGCCGGCCCAAGGTCTTTTCCCTCCAGGTGGGCGACGCGGTAGTGACCGCAGTGGGGAAGGGGGCGGGGATGATCGCCCCCAACATGGCCACCATGCTGGTCTATCTCTTTACCGACGCGTCGGTCGAGGTCCCCGAGCTCCAGGCGGCGCTGCGGGAGGCCAGCCGCTCGTCCTTCGAGCTGCTCTCGGTGGACACCGACACCAGCACCTCGGACATGGTGGTGGCGCTGGCCAACGGTGAAGCCGGCGAGGTGGACCACCGAGCCTTCGTCGACGCCCTGACCGCGCTCTGCACCCGGGTGGCCGAAGAGGTGGCGCGGGACGGCGAGGGAGCTACGAAGCTGGTTCGGGTGCTGGTGGACGGCGCCGCAGACTCCTCGGAGGCCCGGACGGTGGCTCGGAGCGTGGTGGAGAGCCCCCTCATGAAGACCATGGCCTACGGGGCCGATCCCAACGTGGGCCGGATCCTCATGGCGGTGGGAAAATGTGTGGGCTGCCGGATCAAGCCTGAGCGGGTGAATGCGGCGGTCCAGGGGATCGAGGTCATTCGGGGAGGCCGAAGCGTCGACTTCGACGAGTCCCGGGTCCGGGAACTTCTGGGTGGCGATCCGGTGGAGATCCGGATCGAGCTGGGCGTCGGAACGGGACAGGGCCGGGCGCTTGGGTGTGACCTCACCGCCGGCTACATCGAGGAAAACGCCGCCTACGCGTCGTCGTGAGGGGTTGGCCCGGAGAGGCCGATTTCCGGGAGGCGGCTCAGCTTCCTTCCCTTCTTCAAGGCTCCCTGCTATCTTGTCAAGCTGTGGAAACCGCAGATGGGGCGCAGTGTAGACGAACCGTAATGGCCCCGCGATTCAGATCAGCCACCCAGAACAGAAGGGCAATATGAACATGCGTATCAAGACTCTCACATTTGCGCTCATTGCCGGCATCGGCCTCACGGCCTGTGGTGACCCCGAGCCTGCGCCCGACGTGGACGCTCCTGCCGAGGAGCCGGCTGAGCCGGCCGCTCTCGAAACACCGGGCTGGTTCATGGTGGATCACGACGCCGAGACCGTTGAGATCGAGCTGGTGGCGGGGACGACGTCTGCCAACAACTACTGGAACTTCCACGGGATTTACGGCGGCGCCGGTGAAGTGGTCGTGCCCGAGGGATACGAGATCACCATTACGCTGACGAACGAGGACCCCAACATGGGTCACTCGGCGGGTGTGGGTGAGATCCAGGCCACGTGGCCGAACAACTTCAGTGAGGTCGTGCCGATCTTCGACGGCGCGGTGACCTCGAACCCCACCTCCATGACCGAATCCACCATGCCGGGTGAGAGCGAGACCATCACCTTCACTGTGGACCAGGCGGGCGAGTTCGCCCTGATCTGCTACGTGACCGGGCATGCGGCCTCGGGAATGTGGATGCCGTTCACCGTCTCGGCCGAGGGTGATGCCGGCGTGCGGTTGAACTGAGGAGAGCAGAGAAGTCCGGCCTTCGATTCTAGTGGAGGCCACGGGGCCGGGTCGCCGCGAGGCGGCCCGGTCCCGTTTCTTTTTTGGGCGTGGCATCGTAATTTCGGACTGGTACTTTCCCAGCCAAGTACCGGGCGGCGGAGGCCATCGTTCGTGCTCCGGCCGCCGGATCCCGCTGAAAGGATCGGTGCCACATGTCCGAACAACCAGAGGCGAGTCGTCCAGGTCACCAGGCGCCCTCAGGCGCCCTGCTCTTATTGCTGGGGTTCGCCGTCGCGGTGGGTGCCGGCGGCGTGCCCGACGCCGTCGCGGCGGAACAGGTGCAGCCGGGCATGACGTCGGTCTACACCCAGCTCGTGGCGTCCCATTTCGGGGTGCCCTCGGGGGAGGCCCGGCTCCTGGTGGAGGATCTGGAGCGGGCTGAGGACTTGCCTGTGGTCCTGCTCCTGGCCCGGGAGAGCGGACTGTCTCCCAGCGTCATCCTTTCGCGGCGTCAGAGGGGCGCTCCCACCCAGCACACCCCCTGGCTCGAGGTGGCCCGGCAGGTCCAACTGGGAGGTGGAGTGTTCTACGTGGAGATCGCTGCCGACCAGGTAGACGATCGGGTCCGACGTCCGATGGGGTTGTTCGAGGGAACGCCACGGGCTCAGTGGGCGGGCCTGGACCTCACAGATGACGAGGTGGTGGACCTCACCCACGTGAAGGTCCTCTCACGTCATCTCATGGTGGAGAAGGGTCGGGTCCTGGAGGCCCGGGAGAGGGCCGGCTCGTGGGTGGCCTCCATCCCCCAGCTCATGGGCGTGCCCTGAGACGGGCCGCCGGCGTGTTGAAGGCACCAAGCTCGAACTGCAAACCGTAGCGGGAGCGGACCCAAGTGGGAGGACCATCAGATGCGACTTCCGGGTCGGCGGAGACGGACAACCCCGACCTGAAGCCCGCGGCCATCCGGACCTTCACCAAGAAGATCCTCCGGGACCTGCGGGCTCTGGAGCAGATGCTGCGGGATGGGGACATCGAGGAGGGGGTACGTCGGGTGGGGGCCGAGCAGGAAGTCTTCCTCACCGGACGGGGATGGCGCCCAGCGCCCCTCTCTCTCAAGGTGCTGGAACGGCTGGATGGGGGGCCATACACCACCGAGCTGGCTCTCTTCAACATGGAGATCAACCTTCCTCCCTACCGGCTGGAGGGTCGAGCCTTCTCAGACATGGAGGACGATCTGAACCGGACGGTGGACCGCCTTCGGACGGCCACCCGGGCCGAGGGAGGGGAAGTCCTCCTTGCGGGGATCCTCCCCACCCTCTCGAAGTCGGACCTGACGCTGGAGCAGATCACGCCCAAGCCCCGCTATTACACGCTGAACGAGGCCCTCACCACCCTTCGGGGCGGTGAGTACCAGCTCCGGATCGAGGGTTCCGACGAGTTGATCCTCCGCCATGACTCGGTGATGCTCGAGGCGTGCAACACCAGTTGTCAGTTTCATCTGCAGGTGGGGGCCGAGGAGTTCTCCCGGGTCTACAATGCAGCGCAGCTCGTCCTGGCGCCGGTGCTGGCCGCCTGCGTGAACTCGCCCCTTCTCTTTGGTCGGCGGCTCTGGGCCGAAACCCGCATCGCCCTTTTCCAGCAGTCGCTGGACACCCGGTCCGCCACTCCCTACGTGCGGGACCTGGCGCCTCGGGTGCGATTTGGAGAGCGTTGGCTCGACGGGAGCGTCACCGGGCTTTTCGAGGACGACCTGGCCCGGTTCCGTGTCCTCATGTCGGGTCCGGTGGAGGAAGACCCCATGGAGGCGCTGGCGGAGGGGCGAGCTCCCCGGCTTCAGGCGCTCCAGCTCTACAACAGCACCATCTACCGCTGGAACCGACCCTGTTACGGCATCAGCGAGGGCCGGCCGCACCTCCGGATCGAGTGTCGAGCCCTGCCCTCGGGGCCCACGGTGGTGGACGAGATCGCCAACGCTGCCCTCTGGATCGGACTCACCCTGGGGGCGCTGCAACGCTACGGCAATCCCGCCGGCCGCATGGATTTCAGCGACGTGAAGTCCAACTTCCTGGCGGCGGCACGGCACGGGCTGAACGCCGGCCTCCGGTGGATTGACGGGCGCACTACCGGCGCGGCTCCCCTCCTGCTGGACACCCTCCTTCCCATTGCCGTGGAAGGGCTCACCGGTGCCGGTGTCGACCCGGCGGACGCCGATCGCTACATGGGGCTCATCGAGGAGCGGGTGGCTTCGGGTCAGACCGGAAGCGAATGGGCGCTTCGATCATTGACGGGGTTGGAGGGTACAGGAACGTTGTCGGAGCGCTTAGCGGCCATCACCGCGGCCACCGCCCACCGGCAGGAGGAGGGACAGCCGGTGCACCGGTGGGCACCGGCCCGGCTCGAGGAGGCCGGAGGATGGACGCACACGTATCTCCGGGTTGAGCAGTACATGACCACCGACCCGGTGACGGTGAACGAGGACGAGCTGGTGGACCTGGTGGCCTTCGTCATGGATCGGGAGAAGATCCGCCACATCCCGGTGGAGGACCGGGAGCACCGGTTGGTGGGCGTGGTCTCGTATCGCTCTCTGCTCCGGTTCATGGTGGACCGGTCCGAGGACGGACTGGGTGAGGCGCCTCCGGTGAAGGAGATCATGGAGCGCGAGCCCGTCACCGTGGCACCGGACACCCTCACCCTGGAGGCCATCGACTTGATGCGTGATCGGGAGGTGGCCTGTCTGCCGGTGGTCAGGGAGGGAAAACTGGTGGGGCTGGTCACCGAACGGGACTTCATGCCCATCGCCTATGAACTTCTGGAAGAGCGCCTGAGACACAGCGAATGAATCGAATCCTGCACCAACTCCGAGGCCCGGCTCCCGGACCCACTCTGGTGGGGCTGGGAGGTGTGCACGGAAACGAACCTGCAGGTGTTGAAGCGCTGCTGACGGTGGGCGAGGAGCTGGCCGAAGCCGGACTGCTCCGGGGTGAGTTCGTGGCGTTGGTGGGCAACCCCCCCGCTTTTGCCGAAGGCGTGCGCTTCCTTCACCGGGATCTGAACCGGATGTGGGACGATCCCGAGCCCGGAGCCGACTCGGAGGGGGAGCAGCTCGAAGCGCTTCGGGCCGAGTTCGGGCGGATCCGGGAGCGTTCCCGGGGGCCCATCTTTCTGGTGGACCTGCACACCACCTCTGGTGACGGTCCCCCCTTCACCGTTCTGGGCGACACCCTGGCCAACCGCTCCATGGCGCTGGCGCTCCCGGTGCCCATGGTCCTGGGTCTGGCCGACGCCGTACCGGGCACCCTGATCGAGTCGCTGGACACTGCGGGGGTCGCCAGCGTGGCATTCGAGTCCGGGCGGCACGACGATCCCGAGTCCGCCCGGCGCAGCGCCGACGCCCTCCGGATCCTGGTGAGCTGGTTGGGGATGAGCCGTGACCGGACCGAGTATGCCCGAGGCTCCCGCCGACGACTGGCGGTGGCCGCGAACGGCTTCCCCAGCGCCGTCCGGTTGGTGCACCGTCACTCGCTGAAGTCCACCGACGAGTTTCGGATGAAGGGGGGGCTCCGTTCATTTCAGGAGGTGGAGCAGGGACAGGTTCTGGCCCGCCAGGCGGGCCGGCCCGTGCGGGCTCCCACCAGTGGTCGGCTTCTCCTTCCCCTGTACCAGGAGAGCGGATCCGACGGTTTCTTCATGGGGCGACCCATCAAGCGCTCCTGGCTGAGACTCTCGGCCGCGCTCCGGCGTCGACGCATGGATCGCCTGCTGCGCTTCCTCCCCGGCATCCGGCCGGACCGAACCACGCCTGTGGGGGGGGTCGCATCGTTCGAGGTCCACCCCCTGATCCGGCGGATCTTTTTCCCGGCCCTGTTCCGGCTTCTGGGGTATCGTGCCCGTCCGTTGGACGACGGACGGTACCTGTTGGTCCGACGCCTCGAGCCGGCCGAGCTGGCGAGCCGAGAGGGGTGACATGGACTTGTCCGAGCTGCAGGAGTGCCGGATCCTGGTGGTGGATGACGAGGAGCCGAACGTTCGGGCCCTGAGGAGACTCCTGGCACGGGGGGGCTACGGCGAGGTGGAGTCCACCACCGACCCCCGTGACGTGCCCCGGATCTTTCACGAATTTCGGCCCGACCTCCTCCTCCTGGATCTCCGGATGCCCCACATGGACGGCTTCGAGATCATGGAGTACCTGCAGGGCGAGATCCCCGAGGGAGAGTACTTCCCCATCCTGGTCCTCACCGGCGACCTGAGCCCGGAGGTGCAGGAACGAGCTTTGTCCATGGGTGCTCGGGACTTCGTGACCAAGCCCTTCGACTCCACCGAAGCGCTCCTGAGGATCAAGAACCTCCTGGAGGCCCGGGTGCTGCACCTCCAGCTCCAGGCCCACAACCAGACACTGGAGGAGCGCGTCAGGGAGCGCACCCGGGACCTGGCCGAGGCCCAGCTCGAGATCCTCAACCGCCTGGCGGTAGCCGCCGAGTACCGCGACGACCTCACCGGCCGTCACGCCGAGCGGGTGGGGCTGCTCTCGGCCCTCATCGCCCGGGAGCTGGGTCTTCCGGCCGAGACGGTGCGGCTCATGCGTCGGGCCGCCACCCTGCACGACGTGGGCAAGATCGGAGTCTCCGACTCGATTCTCATGAAGCCAGGGGCCTTGACGGCGAACGAGTACGAGCAGATGAAGCTTCACACCGAGATCGGGGACCGCATTCTCTCGGGGAGCCGCTTTCCGCTTCTCAAGCTGGCCGCCGAGATCGCCACCTCACACCATGAATGGTGGAATGGCCAGGGCTACGGCCAGGGCCTGGCCGGCGAAGACATTCCCGTTTCCGGGCGGATCGTGGCGGTGGCCGACGTCTTCGACTCGCTGACCCACAAGCGCCCCTACAAGCGGGCCTTCGAGCACGAGGAGGCCCTCAGGCTGATTCGGGAAGGCCGGAGCGAGCAGTTCGATCCGTCGGTGGTGGATGCCTTCATGAAGCTGGTGGAGCAAGGCGTGGTGGACCGTCTCGATGAGCTGGTGGGACGGGCGCCCTTCGTCTCGGCCGATCCGGAAGAGTTGGAGGTGTATGCCCTGGAAG
>SKVI01000308.1 GCA_007129525.1 Gemmatimonadota bacterium
AGGAGAAGGTGGGAAGCCTGGAGGCGGGCAAGCGGGCCGATGTGGTGCTGGTGGACTTCCACCGGCCTCACCTCCATCCGCCCCACGACGTGGTGTCGCACCTGATCTACTCCGCCCAGGCTGCCGACGTGACCAGCGTGATGGTGGACGGCCGGTTCCTCTACGACGACGGAGAATACCTCACTGTCGACGTCGAACGGGCCATGGCCGAGGTGGACTCCCGGGCGCGACGCCTGGCGGGGGCTGCCGAGGGGTAGGCCGGCGGCGTCCGGCGGGCAGCTTCTCCGGCACGTCCCGTGGCGGCCGGCTGGTCAGCCCCGCGGTACCTCTTCGGCTCCGCCGCGACCTCCTCCGGCGCCCGCCCCCACCGCGGCGTCCAGGGTTCGCCGGACCGCGGCGGCCAGTTCGTCCACGGTCCAGGGCTTCTGCAGGAAGGGAAGGCTGGGATCCAGCTCGGACCTGGCCCGAACGGTTCGTGCCGGATACCCGCTCATGAAGAGCACGGGCGGATCCCCGGGGACCCGCCGGATGGCCTCGTAGAACTCCGGGCCGGTTCGCTTCGGCAGGATCACGTCGCAGAGGACGAGATCCACCTCATTCTGGCGTTCCCGGTACACCTCCACCGCCTCGTCACCGTCGCCGGCCACGATGACGGTATATCCGAACCGCTCCAGGATCCGCCTGGCCGCTCTTCGGATCGCCTCGTCGTCCTCCACCAGGAGGACGGTCTCCGAGCCGCCCTCGGGCCTGCGTCTGGGCGCCGCCCGGGTCTGCACCGCTCGCTCCTTCGCCACCGGGAAGTAGGCTCGTACCGTGGTCCCGGCACCCGGCGCGCTGTCCACGTCCACGAAGCCGCGGTGCTGCTTCATGAGACCGTAGACCATGGCCATCCCCAGCCCGACACCCTCCCCGGGTTCCTTTCCGGTAAAGAACGGCTCGAAGATCTTTTCCTGTGTCTCCTCGTCCATTCCCACGCCGGAATCCCGAACCGTGAGGCAGACATATTCCCCAGGGTCTCCCCACCCCGTGCGCCGTTGGTGCTCCCGGTCCAGCCGGCCCCGCTCCACCGTTACGGCCAATTCACCTCCGTACGGCATGGCGTCCCTGGCGTTGGTCACCAGGTTCACCAGGATCCGTTCCAGCGCGTCCTGATCGGCCAGGACGGCCGGCAGCTCCTCCTCGGAGTGGTACTGGACTTCGATGAAGTCGTCCACCAGGCGATTGACCAGGTTCACCTGGCTCCCCACCACCTCCGCCAGGTCCAGAGGCCGGAGCGCCAGCATTCCCTTCCGGCTGAACCCGAGCAGGTTGCGCACCATGCCGGCGCCCCGCCGGGCCGCTTCCTTCAGATGGGCCATCTCCTGACCGCCTTTGTCTCCCTCCTCACCATTCCCGGCGGCGATGAGCTCGGCATTGGCCACCATGGTGGTGAGAATGTTGTTGAAGTCGTGGGCGATCCCAGCCGCCATGGTTCCCAGCGCCTCGGTCTTCTGAGCGGCCTGCAGGTTCAGGGCATACTCGTAGTGCTCGTGGAGTTGTTGCGAGAGCCACCCGACGCTGATAGCCAACGCACCGTAGGCAATGTAGATGGGCACCGTAATGCGAGGGTCTCCCGGCGTGCGGGTGAACACCATGGAGAACTCCACCCCGATCATGAGGGCCGTCCCCAGAAGGAGGGCGGCGAAGGCACCGCGGAGCCCGTAGTGGAGCGCGAGGAGGAAGGCCGGCACCAGGATGACGAGCCACACCAGCTCGTCCAGAGAAGATCCCTCCGCGGGCAGGGCCAGATGAACCACCACCGGAATGAGGTAGGCGCTCACCGAATAGATCCAGAACCGCGACTTCAGGGTGGGCCGGTGGGACACCGGACGGAGGCCCATGGACCGAAGGAATCGGCTACCGAACGACTTGTCTGTCAGACCCACGTGGCCTCCTTCTGGCTCGTCATTCACCCCGAACGGCGGCCCAGCCGCATGGATCGTGGTCGATGCCGGACGGAAACGATTCGGTCCGACAGTGTTGGAAGTGTCGAGAAGGCGAACGTCGACTCAGCGGCGGCCACAGCGGCCCTCTCGGTGGGGCTCAGCCCGCTTCTCCCCGGACCACCGCGAATTCGCCGGGAATCAGGTATTCGTCACCGCTCCGGTATTCTTCGACGGAGTCCAGGTATTCCCGGTGCACCTCACCCCGGGTGGCCTCGTCGAAGCGGCTGTAGGCCATGGCCACCGGCCCCCCGGCGAAGGCCGCCTCCAGGACCCGGGCCTCGCTCGGAAAGTGCGAGGTGGTCTCGAGCCGCCTCACCTCGATCTCGCGGAAGCCGGACTCCTCCATAACATACTGAAGAGCGTCGCCGGTGCCCAGTTGAAAGAAGAGTGGACACACCTCGGTCTCCACCCTGGCATCCACGATGGGGAAGAGGTCGGCCCACCCGCACCGTTTGCGCTCACCCCAGACCGCCACCGCGGCCCGCCCCCCCGGGCGCAGCACGCGAGCCATCTCCCGGAGGGCGACCCCGGGGTCCGGAACGTACATCAACCCCAGGGCCGAGATGGCCACGTCGAACTCGTCATCCGGAAGCTCCAGGGCGCCGGCGTCCCGCCGAAGGAGGGTGACCTGTTCCAGCCCGGCCTGATCCACCGCCGTCCGGGCCCGCTCGAGCATGCCCTCGGAGAGATCGGTGGCCACCACCCGACCGTCGGGCCCCACTGCATCGGCCGCCCTGAGGGTGACCAGCCCCGATCCGCACGCCACCTCCACCACCCCCTCCCCAGGCGCAAGATCAGCCATCTCCAGCAGGGCGGACTGCGCCGGCTCCAGCGGCCCGCTCCAGGCCCGGTCGTAGACCTCCGCCGCCCGATCCCATCCGTAGCGCTGCACCCGAAGCTGAAGTCTGGGGTCCATGATGTCCTTTCCTTGAACAGGTTGAGAGGATGAATTGCGGAAGGTGACCGGGGCGGATCTGGTTCAGGGGGTCGCCTCGCCCTCTCCGGCCGAGGGACGGGCAATGTTGATCTCCCGGCGCAGGCTCTGGGGGTCCCGGAACAGGGCCAGATACGGGCTGCGAGCCTCCGCCGTCTCCAGGACCTCCCGGACCTCCTCCTCCGGGGCCGGGCTCTCCACGCGGACGATCCAGCGGATCTCCCGGTACGCGGGAGACCCTTCTCCCAATCCGTACTGGGGACGCACGTCGTAGTCCGCCTGCACCTCCACCTCCAGGGCGGTGAGGGGCAGCTCTGCATGGGCGGCCCAGAGGGAGTACCCGATGGCCAGACAGCTCGCCAGGGAGGTCCGCCCGAACACCCCTGGATCGGGCCCCTGGCCGTCGCCGCCCGCCTTCTCCGGCATGTCGGCGGTGAAGCTCCACGAGCCGTCCTCCACCCGACACGTGAGCCCCTGCACGATGCGGGCACTGGTGCGGGCCGTTCCCCGTCCCACCGTATCTCTCAACTTCACGGCTCGGCGGGCGCGCTCCACTGCGGTGCGGATCATCTCCTGCCTGCTATCGGGCAATGGTGGTCCCCAATAAGTGGACGACGTCGAAGAAGTCCTGGGCACGACACTCCTCGCAGAGGACCTGGCGGCCGCTCACGGCCTCACCGGTCTCCACGTGGAGAAGTCGGGCGCTCAGCGTATGGCTGGTGCCGAAGGCACCGATGCTGCCCAGGAGAACGTAGTCGGCGTTCAGCATCTGACCCATCTCCAGGCCGTGGGGCTCGGTGATGCCTCGGGCACTGAGCTCCAGCTCGTCCAGGAGGTCGTCGATGCGGATCCGCTCCACCAGGCGGACGTGCTCCACGTTGGCGAGCTGGGTGGTCAACAACTCGGCCACCATCCGGGCCATCTGCTCGTCCTGCACCATGTCGGCGTCGCCGTCCCGGTCGTCGAAGGGGAGAATGGCCATGGTCACTGGCGAATCGGGGGTAATGGCCGGTGAGTCCTCGCCCAGGACCCGCAGCCGGCCCGACAGGCCCGGGAGCTCCTCGTCCACCTCGTCGGCGGCCACCGGTTGCCGGTAGGCCATCTCCCAGATGGCCACGTCGCCGTCGTCGGAGCCCACCGCCAGGCGGTCGTCCTCGGGGCCGATGGCCAGCCGGTTCACCTCCGCCGGCGCGGTGACCCGGGCCCCCGACTCCCCTGCCCGGAGGTCCATCAGGGTCACCGTGGCGCCCTCGGCCACCACCACGTGGTCGTTGCCGGGGCCCACCGCCAGTTCCTCGATGATTCCGTCGGCGAAGGCCAGGCCCTTGATCTCGGCTCCCGAGTGCCAGTCGAAGACCAGGATCCGGTCGCGCCTCTCCAGGTCTCCGGGCCGGGCCGGACCCCGGAGCCCGCCCCGGGGGAGCGCCACCTCTTCCAGCGCCACCACCAGGATGTTGGCGCTCCGGTCCGCGCCCACACTGTGCACCACGGTGCGGGATCCGTGGAGCTCGTCACTCTGCAGCGTGATCCGCCGGATGGCCTCCAGGGTGGCGGGGTTCCAGGCGGTGACCTCGCCCCGCCGGGTGACGGCGATGAGCTGCCGTCCCCTCCGGTCGAAGCCCAGATGAAGGAGCTCGTCCAGGTCGCCGCGGGCGTCGATGACCCCGACCCGCTGCCGGGTGGGCAGGTCGAAGATCTCGACGCTGGAGCCCCGGGTCGCCACCGCCAGGTAGCGCCGTCCGGCGTCCAGCGCGAGGGCCTCCGGACGATCAGCCACCTCCAGCTCCGCGGTGGGGGCCTCTGAAAGCGCCCCCTCCCGGAACTCGTGGATCTTCACCGCGCCCCGGGCATCCACCGCCACCACCGCGCTGTCGCCCACCAGGAACCCGGCGAAGCGGATGGCGCCGCTCGTTGAGCGAACCTGGCCGGTGGACTCACCCGCGCCGGCTTCCCCCGCCGCGACCTCCTTCACGGTGAGCCGGCCGTCGGCGTCTCCCACCAGGAGCCACCGGCCGTCGAAGGAAAAGTCCAGTGCCGTCACCGATGCGGGGACCTGGAAGGTGCCGAAGGGTGTGACGCTGACGTCCTGCGCGTCGGCCGGACGGGGAAGGCAGGCCACCGCGGCCACGAGAAACGCGCCGAAAACGAACGCGGGGGGTTTCATGATTCCCTCCGGGTCAGAAGAGGAAGCTGATGCCCGCCTGCATCAGGAGGAGGGCCCCTCCCCTCTCCCCCAGCCCCATCAGGAAATTGCCCCCCAGGTCGAAGGCGGTGGTCCGACTGATGTAGAACTTGAAGCCCCCGTTCACCCCGGCCCACCCGGTCTCGTCGTCGTCCGTCAGGTCGATCCGGTACAACTGGGCGCCCACGTACGGTACGGTGGTGGCGTCTTCCATGAGGAAGGAATAGGTGCCGAACACCCCCATCCCGAACCGGGTCTCGGACTCCGTCCGCGGGCCATCTGCCCGTTCCACCGGGAACCGGGCAAAGAGGAGGCTGGGGAAGGCCCCCAGCTCCACGTGGTCCGTCACGAAGTAGCCCACCTTCGTCTTGAACACCCCCGAAGTGAACGACCCTCCGTCCTGCCCCACGGTGGAGAGGACCGAACCGGTGAACTGGAGCTCCAGGTCGCCGGCCTCCTGCTGGGCCTGGAGGGGTGCGGGCGTTCCCCAGAGGTGGACCCCCACGAGAAGCGCCAGAGCTGCAGCCGTCCATGCCTTCATCCATGCCTCCCAGGGGCGCGGGTCACGCGATCGCCGGGTACGCGATGCGGAAAGTGAGAGCGGGCCCTCCTCTCGTGATCCATGAGCAGACCCGCCTCCCGTCCGGTGGCCTCCGAGGGACCACCATCAGCTAACATGCGCCCCGAATCGGCAGCGTGCAAGTCATGGAGGATGAGGATGCCCCCCTCGCGCAGCGACCTCCGCCGTGACATCTTCCCCACCCGTTCAACCGCAGCCAGAATCTCCTGACACGTGGTTCGACCCACCTTCAGACCGGAGCCAGAATGACACGCGCCGTCCTCACCTTCGCCGCACTCCTCGCCTTCGCCCTCTCGGCCTGCGGGCCCGACGAGGCTCGGGAGGCCGAGGCCCCCGCCGATCAGGAAACGGCCGCGACCGAGAGCCCCCAGGACGGCTTCTGGGCCAACCTCCAGGGGCTGTGCGAGTCTGCCGCCGAGGGCGAGCTGCTCCAGGCCCCGGACGACCAGATCTCACCCGACGCCGATCTGGTGGTCCACTTCTGGGAGTGCGGCGACCGGGAGATCCGCTTCCCCCTCCACGTGGACGACAACCGATCTCGGACCTGGGTCTTCATTCGACACGACGACCACCTGGAGCTTCGTCACGACCACCGGCACGAGGACGGGACCGAAGAGGACAACACCTGGTACGGCGCCACCACCATCTCGGAGGGCACGGCCAACCGGCAGGAGTTCGCCACCCAGCGAGGCGAGTCCATCGGGGGCTGGGCCGTGGAGATCGAGCCGGGCGTGCACTTCACCTACGGGACCATGCGGGACCACGAGTGGCGGCATCACCTCCGCTTCGACCTCACCGAGGAGGTGGACCTTCCGCCCACGCACTGGGGCCACGACGTCCGCCCGTCCCAGCGCCCCGATCCCTCGGGTGCGTAGCGCTCCGACCCCCTCAGCCCCAGCCCAATAGCCAGCCCAGGGCGAAGTAGGCGGTCAGGGTCACCAGGGTGATGGACAGGAGGTTCAGCCAGACACCCGCCCGGGTCATCTGCTGGATGGTGATCCGACCGGAGCCGAAGACGATAGCGTTGGGAGGGGTGGCCACAGGAAGCATGAACGCCATGGAGCTGGCCATGGCCGCCGCCGCCATGAGGACCAGCGGGTCCACGCCCAGGCCCAGGGCCACGCCCACCATGACCGGCATCCCCATGGTGGCGGTGGCGGTGTTGGAGGTGAGCTCGGTGAGGAGCACGAAGAGGCCGACCACCGCAGCCAGGATCACAATGAAGGGCACCCCCTCCAGGAACATGACCTGTGACCCGATCCATTCGGCCAGACCCGAGGCCTCGAAGCCCGCCGCAAGCGAGAGGCCGCCCCCGAAGAGGATGAGCACGCCCCAGGGCACCTTGGCCGCCCACTCCCAGTTCAGGGCGAAGGTCCGCTCGCTCACCGAGACCGGGATGAGGAAGAGAAGGATGGCGCCCGCCATGGCGATGACGGAATCGGTGATCATGGGGAAGTAGCTCTGGAGCCCCGGGATCTCCACCGCGCCGAAGCGCTTGGGCTCCCGCACCAGCCACCCCAGGGCCGTGAGCACGAATATCGTCCCCACTACCTTCTCCCCGCGGGAAGGCGATCCCAACCCGGTCCGCTCCGCCTGGATGGCCTCCCCCACGGAGGGGTCCTCGCTGGCGGCCGGGAGCGGGTGGAGGACCCGCACCAGGGCCAGCCAGCTCAGGGCCAGCATCACCGCCGCCAGGGGTACGCCCACCCTCATCCACTCGGTGAAACCCACGGTGCGATCCAGCATCTGCCCAGCGGCGGCGGCGAAGATGGCGTTGGGAGGCGTCCCGATGATGGTGGCCACCCCGCCGATGGAGGCAGCGTAGGCGATCCCCAGCATGAGGGCCGTCCCCAGGGGTCCGTCTTCGGGGTCCACCAGCGCCAGGATGGCGATGCCGATGGGCAGCATCATAACGGTGGTGGCGGTGTTGGAGATCCACATGGAGAGGAAGGCCGTGGCCAGCATGAACCCCAGCACCAGGCGGCGGGGCGCGAACCCCACCGCCCCTACCAGACTCAGGGCAATCCGTCGGTGAAGGTCCCAGCGCTGCATGGCCAGGGCGATGAGAAATCCGCCCAGAAAGAGGAAGATGAGCTCGTGGGCATAGGGAGCCGTTGTCTCGCCTGCCGGCATGACGCCAAGGAGGGGAAACAGCGGCACCGGGAGAAGCGCCGTGGCCGCCAGGGGAAGAGCCTCCGTCATCCACCACACCGCCATGAGGGCCGCCACCGCCGCCACCCGCTGCCCCTCCACCGACAACCCCTCGGGAGTCGGGAGCGCCAGTACGACACCGAAGGCCACCAGGCCGGCCACCAGACCGAGGTAGTCGGAAAGCCCCGCCGCCCTCGCCTTCACCACCCACCCATCCCACCACCCGGACCCGCCATGGTCATGCGGAGAGGACCTGGTCCATGAGCTCCTGGGTGAAGGCGATCTCGTCGTCGTTGACCAGGTGGCCCATCCCCGGGTAGATCCGCTCCGTCACCTGGGCCTCCATCGCCTCGAAGATCCGGGCCGTGTCATGGACCCGGTCCTCGGGAATGTGGGGGTCCCGATCGCTGCACCCCAGAAACACCGGTGTCCCCTCCAGCGAGCCGAGGATTTCCCACCGGGTTTCCGGCGGACCGATGAGCCCGCCGCTGTACACGATCACGCCGCCGTAGCGGGTGGGGTGTCGGTAGGCGAACTCCGAGGTGAGACAGGCGCCCTGGGAGAACCCCAGAAGCATGATCCGCTCTCGAGGCACACCGGCCTCCACCACGTCGTCCACCAGGGCGCCGATCATGGAAAGCCCGGACGAGATCCCGGGCTGGTTGGACTCCCGTTCGGCCATGAACGAGTTTGGGTACCACGCATTGTTCCGGGCCGCCGGCGCCAGGTAGGTGAAGTCCGGGCGATCCAGCATCCGGAACAGGTCCAGAATGTTGTGGGGGCCGGCGTTGCGACCATGGATCTTGATCATGGCGGCTCGGCCCTCACCCAGGGGGGCTCCCGCCTGCGCCACCGGCTG
>SKVI01000069.1 GCA_007129525.1 Gemmatimonadota bacterium
ACCCGGTGAAGTGGAGCCCGGCGAAGGACTCCCGGGACATGCAGACGTCCGCCGCCAGGGCTCCGTCACCGTGGACCAGGTTGATGACCCCGTCAGGCAGGCCGGCCTTCCGGAAGATCTCCATGGTGTAGTGCGCCGCCAGCGCCTGCTTCTCCGACGGTTTCCACACCACCACGTTGCCCATGAGTGCCGGCGCCGAGGGGAGGTTGCCGGCGATGGCGGTGAAGTTGAAGGGGGTGATGGCCAGCACGAACCCCTCCAGGGGCCGATAGTCCATCTGGTTCCACATACCGTCGGGCGAGAAGGGCTGCTCCTCCAGGATCCGCTCGCCGTAGTGCACGTTGAAGCGAAGGAAGTCCGCCAGCTCGCAGATCGCGTCGATCTCGGCCTGGTGCACCGACTTGGACTGGCCCACGATGGTGGCGGCATTCAAGGTGTCACGGTACGGCCCGCTGATGAGGTCGGCGGCCTTCAGGAAGACGGCGGCCCGCTCCTGGAAGCTGGCGGCGGCCCACTCGGCGGCGGCACCCTCGGCGGCCTCCACCGCCTTCTCCACCTGGGCGGCGCCGGCGGCCTGAACCCGGGCCACCGTCCGGCTGTGGCGATGGGGGGACGGCTGGTCGAAGGTGTCTTCTCCCTTCATCTCCTGTCCCCCGATGACGAGCGGGGCCTCCAACGTCTGGTCTTCCATGTCCCGGACCCGCGACTCCAGCGAAGCTCGCTCGGGCGAGTCGGGACGGTAGGAGAGGATGGGCTCGTTCACCGGGGTGGGAACGGGTACGCGGCCGTCACTCATGAATGAAGCCTCCTGGAGCTCTGAATGTGGTTCTGAACGTGGATCGCCACCGGGCAATCACACCCCTCCACGGCCCCCGGCGTTCCAGCCTCTCTCTTGACGGGCCGGATCTCGACCCGTCTACTGCCTGACGTGCATCCCTCCGTACACCCCCGAAGGAGCAGGCGGCCCGTGCCCGTACCCAGCATCTTCCGAGTTCTCTCCATCGTCCCTACGGTCGTTGCCCTGGGGATGGCCCCCTGGGCCTTCCCCGCCGACGCCGCAGCCCAGTGGACGCCTGACCCCGGTGTCATGGACGAGATCTTCTCGGAGTGGGACCGGGAAGGATCGCCGGGGTGCGCGGTGGGGGTCTACGAGCGGGGCGAACTTCTCGTGGCCCGAGGATACGGCGAAGCGAACCTGGACTGGGGCGTCCCCATCGAGTCCAACACCGTCTTCTACTCGGGCTCGGTTTCGAAGCAGTTCGCCGCGGCCACGGCGGCGCTCCTGCACCTGGAGGGCGAGCTGGATCTGGACGATGAGGTCCGGAGCTACATTCCCGAGCTTCCGGCCTACGAGACGCCCCTCACGGTGCGGCAGCTGGTGCATCACGTGTCCGGGGTGCGGGACATCTACGGCCTCATCAGCCTCTCCGGAGGTCGCACCGCCGACGCCTGGACCGACCAGGAGTACCTGGATCTCATCGCCGCCCAGCGGGACCTCAACTTCCCGGCCGGGAGCCGCTACCTCTACTCCAACGGCGGCTACTACCTGCTCACCACCGTCATCGAGCGGGTGACCGAGAAACGGCTGGACGAGGCCGCCCGGGAGCTCATCTTCCGGCCGCTGGGGATGGACGACACCCACTTCCACCAGGAGAGCACCCGTATCGTCCCCCGGCGGGCCATGAGCTACGGCGGCAGTGCCGAGAACGGCTTTCGCCAGACGTACATGTCCAACTTCGACAAATCGGGGGCCGGCGGCCTCTACACCACCATCGAGGACATGGCGGCGTGGGACCGGAACTTCGAGACCGGCGAGGTGGGGGGAGAGGCCTTCCTGGAGCTCGTGCACACCCGGGGTGTCCTCAGCTCCGGCGACACCCTGAGCTACGCCTTCGGTCTGCAGCACGGCGAGGCCGACGGGCGGCCCACGGTGGGCCACGGGGGCAGCTTCATGGGCTTCCGGGCCGACTACGTGCGGTACCCGGAGGAGGGGCTCTCGGTGGCCGCCCTCTGCAACCTGGGCGGGATCAACCCGGGACCCCTCACCCGGGAGCTGGCGCTGGAGACGCTGGGTGACGCGGAGGTGGTGGAAGAGGCCGACGGCGACGAGCAGGCCCGGGCCGACGACGAGGACGAGGCGGAGCCCCTGACCCCGCCTTCCACTGGCCTGAGGGACTACGCCGGACGCTACTGGAGCGACGAGGTGGGAGCCGAGATGGAGGTCCGTTGGGCCGGTGGCGGGCTGAGGCTCTTCCGGCCCGGGAGCACCTCGGCCCAGCCCCTGGAGTGGATCGAAGGTGACCGGTTCCGCAGCGGCGGATGGACCCTGGAGTTCGAGATGGACGGCCAGGAGCCCACCGGGCTCCGCCTGAACGCTGGCCGCGTGATGAACCTGCTCTACAGCCGGGTGGAGGAGGGCTGAGTCCGGGCCTCCAGGATCATCTCCGCCTCCCGGTCCACCACCAGGAGGAAGTCCAGAATGGTTTCTACTGCGTTCACGTAGAACTCGGGCGTGATGTTCTCGAAGGTGTCGCTTGGGTGGTGGTACCCCGGGTGGTCTTCCACGCCGAAGTAGATGAAGGGAACGCCGGCTTCGTGGAACGGTCCGTGGTCCGATGCCATGGTCCAGTCGTCGCCGGGGGGCAGGTCCGGTGAGTCGTGACCCATGAGGAGGTTCACCGGCGCCTCGGCGGCCACCTCCTCCACCAGGGGGGTGAGGAAGGGATAGTGGTAGGTTCCGGCTGCGTAGAGCTCCTCCACCTCACTCCGGCTGATCATGTCCAGGTTCACGTTCATGATCACCTGCTCCAGGGGCACCGGCGGGTCGGCGACGAAGGCCCGGGCGCCCTGAAGCCCCATCTCCTCGGCATCCAGAGCCACGAAGATGAGGGTATTGGCAGGGCGGTTCTCCAGAAAGTACTCGGACAGGACCAGGAGGGCGGCGGTTCCCGAGGCGTTGTCGTCGGCTCCGTTGAAGATTTCATCGTCCTGCATGCCCAGGTGGTCGTAGTGGGCGGTGATGACCACGTACCGGTCCGGGTGCGTGGTTCCTTCCACCCTGCCCATGATGTTCAGGCCCTCGTACTCCTGCTGGTTCCGCCGGCTCACGAAGCTGAAGGGCTGGGTCCGCTGGCCGGCCACCGAGGCCAGCCCCAGACCATCGAATCGGTCCAGGAGGTAGCCTCGGGCCCGCTCGTTGCCCTCGGTTCCGGTGCGCCTTCCCTCCATGGAGTCATGGGCCAGGACCGAGAGGCTTCCCAGGAGCTCATCCTGGGCGATCCGGTCCGACAGCGCCGCGACGGTGGTGGTGTCGACGGCCGGCGCCGGGGTCGCGGCCTCCGCCGGAGGAGCGGCGGGCCGGATCGCGGCGAGCCAGACCAGGAGGAGGACCACTCCGCCGGCCATGGCGACAGGCCGCAGGAGGAAGGCGGGGGAGAACCGGGGCGAAGGCTCCGGGGATCGGTTCATGGGGCTTCGGGGTCAGTTAGAAAGGTTCGGGCCGGCCGGTCGCAGCCGTGGGGCCGCCTGGAGGGCACCGTCCGCGACGGCACCGGGGTACGACACCCAGAGGCTTCGATACACCGGCTCGAAGATGGGGTTCTCCGGACCCCCCGCCCCTGTAGCCGAACATTCATCACCTTCACCCCTGATCCCTCATGAGACCACGCTCTGTCCACCTCCTGGCCATTCCCCTGCTCCTGGCGGTCTGGCTCGCAACCGGGACCTCCCTGGCGGCCCAGATCACCGACCAGGAATACGCCGAGCGGCGAGGGGCCCTGGCCGCCGTCACCGGCGAGGGCGTCATCCTGGCGATGGGAAGCGCGGCTCCGCCCCAGGATTACATTCCCTTCCACCAGAATTCCCCCTTCCGCTACCTCACCGGGTTCACCGAGCCCGATGCGGCGCTTCTCATGGAGGTTCGGGAGGGCGAGGTCGCGTGGGAGGCCCTCTTTGTGAACCCCCGGGATCCGGCCACCGAGACCTGGGAGGGCTACCGGGTGGGGCCGGAAGGTGCCCGGGAGGCCACCGGGATCCAGGGCAGAAGCGTGGAGGAACTCCAGCAGGCCCTGGACTCGCTGGTGGCGGCCGCCGGGGCCCGGGAGCTCCAGGTGGTGGGCGCATACGACCCCGACGCCGCCATCCGGAACGACGTGACCCAGCGGGTGGAGCACCTGGTCGAGGGCCACGACAATCTCCAGGTCTCGACCGCTCCCAACGGCCATATCACCACCCTCCGTGGTGTGAAGTCCGAGGCCGAGCTGGAGCTCCTCCGGAAGACCACCGCCATCACGGTGGAGGCCCACCGCGAGGTCATGCGGGCGGTGCAGCCCGGGATGAACGAGTTCGAGATCCAGGCGCTGGTGGAGTACACCTTCCGACGCTACGGGTCGGAGCGCCCCGCCTTCGCCAGCATCGTGGGCTCCGGGCCCAACTCCACCATCCTCCACTACAACCAGAACGACCGGTTCATGGAGGAGGGGGATGTCCTCCTGGTGGACATCGGCTCCGGCTACGGGGGGTACGCCGCCGACATCACCCGCACCATACCGGTGAGTGGCACCTTCAGCGAGCCCCAGCGGGAGATCTACCAGCTCGTCCGGGATGCCCAGGCCGCCGCCGAGGAGCTGGCCGAGCCCGGAGTCCACTTCGGCCAGATCGCCCAGGCGGCTGCCGAGGTCCTGGCCCGGGGGTTGGCCGAGCTGGGCCTCATCGAGTCGCCCGACGCCACCTACGAGGGGGAGGACGGGCAGGAGATCCCCCAGCTCCGCCTCTTCTACATGCACGGGTTGGGGCACGGGATCGGGCTGGATGTGCACGATCCCTGGCCCCCGGTGCTGGAGCCGGGCGTGGCCTTCACCATTGAACCGGGGGTCTACGTGCGGCGGAACCTCTTCGACGAGGTGATCCCCGACACTCCGCGCAACCGGGCGCTCATGGAGGCGATCCGACCGGCGTACGAGCGCTATGAGAACATCGGCGTACGCATCGAGGACGACTACATCGTCACCGAGGAAGGGCTCGAGCGGATCTCGCCCGTACCCCGGGAGGTGGATGAGATCGAGGCCCTCATGGCCGAGCCGTGGGACGGTCCAGCGCCGCGCAATCAGGAGTGGGTGGAGTGGTACCGGCTGATGAAGTAGCGCCTCGGCGTCCACCACCCCTGCGCCTCCGCCGGCGCCTGGTGGCCTTGGGGGTGGGGGCGGCGGCCGTGATCCTCTTTCGGGTCCTCCAAGATCGCCCCGATCTGGCCGAGGCGGCCCTCTCGCAAGGGATCTTGCCCGCCTTCGTTCGGTCGCTGTCGTTGGTGACGGGACTCGTCCCCTTCGCGGTTGCGGAGTTGGTGGTGCTCGGTGTGGTGGGGCTCGGTGTCGTGGGACTGGTCCGGGGAGTGCGGGAGGTGCGCCGGGGCGCCGACCGCTGGCCCCGGGCGGCCCTCCGGGGCGGCCTGCGGTTGGGCCACGACGTGGGAATCCTGGTGGCCCTCCTCGTGGTGCTCTGGGGCCTTCAGCACGCCCGGCCGGGGTTGGAACACCGGCTGGGGATCGAGGTCGCAGGGCAAGCCGACGTGGAGGAGCTGGCTCCCCTGGCCGCCGCCGCCGTCCGGAGCGCAAACGAGCTGTACCTGGAGATCCACGGGACACGGGACGCCGGAACGCCCACCGCCGCACCCCAACGGGACGAGATCCACGGGGAGCTGGATCGGGCCTGGGAGGAGGTGGTGGCCCGCTACCGGCTCCCGCCCCGGGCCACCCTCTCCCACGGTCCCCCGAAACCCTTCCTCCTGACGCCGGTGGTGCGCCGCTTCGGCGTCGCCGGGATGTACTTTCCCTTTACCGGCGAGGCCCTCCTCCTGTCGGACCTGCCGGGGGTCCTCATGCCCAAGGAGATGGCCCACGAGATGGCCCATCAGCGGGGCTTCGCCTCGGAGTCCGACGCCAATGTCCTGGCCTTCCTGGTAACCCGGGAGGCCCATGATTCACGGATCCGCTACGCCGGCTACGTCTTTCTCCAGCGGCAGCTCCTGGGGGCGGTGGCCCACCTCGATCCCGAGCGGGCCCAGGCGATTGCCGCTGGGCGCCATCCCGGTGTGACCCGGGACCTGGAGGACCGGAATCGCTACTGGGAGGCGGCCCGGGGATGGACCCGGCAGGTGGGGGTGGGGCTGAATCACGCCATGCTCAGGGCCCACGGCGTGCCCGACGGGATTGCCAGCTACCAGGGAAGCACGTGGGTCTTCGTGGCCCTGGCCCGTCAGGAGGGGCTCCAGGCGCTCCTGCCGCCCGGGGCCGTCGCCGACTCAGCCGTCGCCCATCCGGAGACCGGCGGGCTCCCCTGAGCTGTCACGGACCTGCGGGAGGGGTGCCGCTTCCTCCCGGGGAAGGGAGTTGAGGCATACCGTCCCCTTCTTCGGGCGGCACCGACAGGGGCCGTATCGCAGGCCCACCTCGCTCTCCGCTCCGGTGATCAGGGGCTCCACCAGGTCGGCCAGCACGCTGATGAAGCGGGGCGCGTTGTGGGGGACGGGTACCCGGTGGAAGGCCAGCCCCCGCTCCTCGGCCTCCTCCCGGAGCTCGTGGTCCAGCTCGGCCAGCGTCTCGGACTGCTCGTGCATGAAGGATACCGGATCCACCACCACCGTGTCGGCCTCGACCTCCTCGATGACCGCCTCCACGTCGGGCTGGGTCCACTCCACTCCGCGGTTGGCGTGGTTCTGGTAGCCGATGACGTAGTTGTCCACCCCCACGAGGGCCCCCAGCTCCCGGCAGAACTCCTCCACGTACTCACCGTACCCGCTCCCTTCCTCCAGGTACTTGACGGGGGTGCCGTGGGCCGAGAAAACCAGGCGGGTTCCCGGATCGTCCAGCGAGAGGCCGGCGTCCCGCACCACCTGCCGGATCCCGTCGGCCCGCAGCTCCACATAGCCGGGGTGCCGGTGCCAGCCGGTGATGCCCGTGAGCTCCACCTCGTCCCAGCCCACCTCGTCGATTGCCGCCTGCACCTCGTCCAGGGCGGCCACGTTGGTGGAATGACCGCAGAGCGGATAGATGGGAAGTCCGATGAGGCGTTCGACTCCGTCGGCCCGGGCCCGCTTCACCGTATCGTGAATGAAGGGTGGGGTGAACTGGAAGGCCGAGTACACGTGGACCTCGTGGTCCCTCCGCAGGAGCTCCAGCCCCAGCTCCCGGGCCTGTGTGTCGGCCTGCTCGTTCAGGGGCGAGCCCCCGATTTCCTCGTATTCGGCCATGAGCCCCGGTGCCCTGCGCTCGGCCAGCTCCCGGCTCCTGGCCCGGCGCTCCCCGTCCGTCTCCTGCGGGTCCAGACGGGCGTTGGCGTAGAAGATCCGTTCCAGGAACGGGACCACCGCGTCGCGGCTGGGGGTTGCGGGCTCACCGAAGTTGAGAACCAGGATGCCGACCTTCATGCGTGCGCTCCTGCGTGGGGGAGGGAAGTGGCTTGTAGAAAATTCACGGCTGCGTTCGCGCGGGCCCGGTCAGCCGGCGCTTTCGCCCCGGAGCTCCTCCAGGTCCACCGAGTGGACGAAATCCACCACGGCTCTGACCACCTCGTGGTCGGTCTGGGGAAGGAGCCCGTGGCCCACATTGAAAATATGTCCGGGCCTCCCGCCCACCGCCCGCAGGATCTCGGCGCTCCGGGCCAAGGCGACCTCCCTACCCGCCAACAGCGAGACGGGATCCAGGTTCCCCTGGATGCCCCGGTGCCGGCCCACCGTCTTCCATCCTTCGTCGATGTCCACCCGCCAGTCCAGCCCGATGACGTCGCCGCCGGCCTCGGCCAGCAGCGGCAGGAGGGAGGGGTTGCCGGTGGCGAAGTTGATGGTGGGGATCTCGTGCTCCCGGAGCCCCTGGAGGATCCGCCGCGTGTAGGGAAGCACCGAACGGCGGTAGTCCGCCGGGCTCAGGCTTCCGGCCCACGAATCGAAGATCTGGATCACCGACGCACCGGCTTCGAACTGGGCCCTTCCGAAGCGGATGAGCTGTTCGGACCAGTACGACATGAGCTCGTCCCACAACTTCGGTTCGCGCCACATGAAGGCCTTCGTTCCGGCCCGCTCCCGACTCCGGGGCGACTCCACCATGTAGGTCATGAGGGTGAAGGGCGCGCCGATGAATCCCAGAATCGGCACGTCCAGGCGTCGACGGAGGATCTTCAGCGTCTCCATGACGAAGTCCAGCGTCTCGGCGGGCTCAAAGGGCTCGAGAGATCGGATGGCCTTCTTCGTGTCGTAGGGATGCGGAAGCACGGGCCCCAGACCCTTCTCGATCTTCACGTCGATGCCCGCTCCCACGAACGCGGTGGAGATATCGGCGTAGAGGACGGCCCCGTCCACGGGGAAGTACTCCAGGGGGAGCATGGTGATCTCGGCCGCCAGCTCCGGGTCCCGGGTCACCTCCAGGAGGTCCCGGTCGCCCTTCAGGTCGTGGTAGCGGGGCAGCGATCGGCCGGCCTGACGCATGAACCACACCGGGGTGGTGGTCAGGGGCTCGCCGCGGACGGCACGGAGGAGTCGGTCGTTCATCGAGGCAAGGGCGCTGGCTGGGAGTC
>SKVI01000022.1 GCA_007129525.1 Gemmatimonadota bacterium
AGGGCCTGGAGTATCGGCTACCCCTTCGGGGCGGCGTCGGCGTGGATGCGGCCTATCGGAAGATCCGGGAGGACGTCCCCCCGTTGGCGGAGGACCGCCCGCCCGCTCCGGAACTGCGCCGGATCGCGGAGGGGGTGAGGGAAGGAGCCTTCATCTGGCCCGGCTGACGCAGGGGCGATCGACTACCGGCCCTGCTGGTCTGACCACCGGTCCTACTGGTCTGTCAGCCCCCGCCCCGGTTCCCCCGGCTGTTGGCCGGCGGAGAGCTCCTGGACGAGCGGGTCGGCGGACTGCTCCGGGAACTGGCCGGCGGTGAGGACCGGGTAGACGGCGGTGAGGAGCGGGTGCTCGAGGGTGGAGACGAGCGGGTCTGGGCCGGCGGCGATGACCGGGTCGGAGGCGACGAGCGGGTCGGGGGCGCCGAACGGGCCGGCGGTGCCGAACGAGCTGGTGGCCCCGAGCGGGCGGGTGGCGCCGAACGGGCCGGCGGTTGTGACCGAGTCGGAGGCGCAGACCGTGCAGGAGGCGCAGACCGTGCAGGAGGCGCAGACCGGGTAGGTGGCGCAGACCGAGCCGGAGGCTGGGACCGCGTCGGGGGGGCGGATCGGGTCGGCGGAGCCGAACGGGCATCGGATCCCGAGCGAGCCGGTGGCGCCGACCGGGCCGGAGGTCCGGACCTGATGGGCGGAGCCGATCGGGTTGATGGCGTCGGTGTGGCTCGCGTCCGCGCTCGATCCCCCGCCGTGGGCGTGCGGGACGGATTCCCGCGAATGACCGTGGGTGGCGAAGCACTCCTGGTTTCGGACCGTTCGCCTCTGGTTTCGGACTGGCCTGCCCGCTCGGATGGCCGCTCCGCCGGCGCGGTGCGGGCCGGCCCCGAGGTGACGGCACGGCGTTCGCCGGAGGCGGAGGCTCCGCTGGTGCGTGCCTCGCCGCGACTCACGGCCGTGCGGGTGGAGTGGGTGCGCAGGTCGGGGGACGGCGCTGCCCGAGCCGGCGCGGGATTGTCACGCCGGACCGCGGTGCGGGTTGCCGGCGCGGCACCGGGGTGTTCCTTGAAGGTGGGGGCGGCCGAGCGAAGCCCGATGCCTCGGTCCCGAACCACGTATGCCGGCCGGTGGACCACCTGCACGGGGCGATGTACCACGTAGACCCGGGGGGAATAGAAGACGTAGGTGGGTCGGATCACCCGGTGCCGGTGGGACGGCCAGTAGTAGTGCGGATGGTACGCGGGGCCCCACCACGGGTCGTACCATCCGCCCCAGGAGGACCACCCGAAGTTGAAGGAGACGTGGAATCCGGAGCGGTACCTGGGCGCATGGTAGGCCCAGGCCGGCGCGACGAAGAGGGGAGCCCAGGCGTGGTAGGTCCACCAGAAGGCGTCACAGGCCGGTCGATAGCCGTACCAGGGATCCCACGGATCCCAGCATACGTCATAGCCGCCGTATCCGTGGGGATGACCGACCTGGCGCTTGGTCGGCTGGTGGGAGTAGCCGTGGGAGTAGGAGGTCGTCGGGGTCGCACCGTGGGCGGCGCCCAGCGAAACGTCGGCGAAGACCCCGGTTCCGGCTGATCGGTGGGCCAGACCCACGGAGACCCCGTCGAAGACGTTTCCGGTGCCAGCCTGGCCCCAGGCGGCGACGGAGGCCGACGTCTGCGCTTCTCCCGGTAGGGGACCCAGGAGGAAGGCCAAGAGAGTGGCGACCGCGAACGCGGTGCCGGATCGGAGCGGGGGCTGCGACCAGTCCATAATCCAAATCCCTCCAGCGGTAGGCGAGACAACGGCTCACCCCAGTTATACGCAGGATGGGTGCCAGGGTTTCCTTCCCGCTCTCCGGTACCTGAAGGGCAAGAGGTGTCCCCCGTGGAGGACACCCCGTGTCGCAAAACGGGACAGCCTCCTTCATCGGATGAGCTGATCCAGTCCCCAGAGGACCAAGAGGAGGAGGAGCGGTGTAAGGACTAAGAGCAGAGCGGTGGGAGGTCTGGCCGGTCCGCTGGTTTTTCGCTTTTCGGCTTCGGCCACGGCGCCCTCCTCAGGGAATCTCTCTTGTCCTGAGGCCTCCGACCATGTAGGCTTGATGCTCGCAGACTGTGTTTTCCGGGAACCCGCCCTCAATCCGGGGGTTCCCCTGGCCAGGGACGCCGACTCCGGTGCCCCTGCTCCCTTTGCCCCCAAACAACTCTACGACGTAACGTGACCAACGATCGCTGGCTGGGCATACTGGAGGTCCTCTCCGGTGGCTCTGGTTTCGTGCGGCGACGCACGGCAGGATATACACCGAGCTCCGATGACGTGTACGTGAGCGGCAAGCTCGTGTCTCGCTTCGGTCTACGGACCGGTGACGAAATCTCCGGCTCGGTAGGCGGACGCCCCAAGAACGGGAAGGCGCCTCCCCTCACGAACCTGGAGGCGGTGAACGGCCGTCCACCGAACGAGGCCAAGGACCGTCCGGACTTCGACCGGCTGAGCGCCATGCATCCGGACGAGCAGCTCACGCTGGAGTGCGAGATCGACGCTCCCGGGGGCCCCGATTACACGAACCGGGTCATCGATCTCTTCTGTCCGCTGGGGAAGGGGCAGAGGGCCATGATCGTGGCGCCGGCCAAAGCGGGGAAGACCACGGTCCTGCAGCGCGTCGCCGAGGGGATCACCCGCAACCACGAGGAATGCCACCTCTTCATCCTCCTGGTGGACGAGCGTCCGGAGGAGATCACCGAGATGGAGAACTGTGGCTTCGGCGAGGTGGTGGCGTCGTCCTTCGACTTTCCGCCGGATCGCCATGTAGCGCTGGCCGAGATCACCATCGAACGGGCTCGGCGGCGCGTGGAGATGGGGCAGGACGTGGTGATCATCCTGGACTCCATCACCCGCCTGGCCCGGGCCCACAACACCACCGAGGACGGGAGCGGTCGCACCCTCTCAGGCGGTCTCGACGCCACGGCACTGGAGCGGCCCAAGCGGCTTCTGGGCAGCGCGCGGAAGATCGATCCGTCGCAGGGAGGGGGCTCCCTGACCATCGTGGCCACCGCCCTGGTGGACACGGGGTCCCGGATGGATCAGGTGATCTTCGAGGAGTTCAAGGGAACGGGCAACAGCGAGCTGGTCCTGAGTCGGGACCTGGCCGATCGCCGGATCTTTCCGGCCATCGACCTGGTGGCGTCAGCCACCCGACGCGAGGAGCTCCTGCTGGGTGAGGAGGAGCTTCGCCTGTCCCGGGCCATGCGCCGGCAGTTCGCCGGCTCGGGTCCGGCAGAGGCCATGAACGAGCTTCTGGGCGTCATGCGGCGCACGAAGAACAACCACGAGCTCGTCAGGATGAGCCGGGCGAACCGGTAGGCGGTTCACCGACCTCGTCCGTTTCCAGCGGCTCACTTTCGGTCACAAGTCGGTCCAGCGCCTCCAGCGACTGCTCCAGCTGGGATCCCTGCAGGTCTTCCATGCGCCTTGCCAGGTACCCCAACAGGGGGTTCCACCCGAAATCCCCGTCCTCGCTCCAGGTCACGCGGGTACGCTGCTCATCGACGGGATCCAGCGTGATGTGACCGGTGATCCGGATGGATCCGCCCTCCACCTCCACCTCGTAGCGAAGCTCCTGAGGCGGGTCGACGGCGGTGATGACGAACGTTCCCTCTCCGTAGAGCTCATCGTCCCAGTTGCGCCCGGATCCCTCGCCGTCCTGGGGTCCGAAGTACTCGAACCCGGTATCGGGCGAGGGAGTCCAGAGCGTCCAGGCCCGGGCGCTGGAGATGAGGGGGAAGATCTCCTCGGCCTGGGCCTCCATGGTGGTGCTGCGCTCGACGGACCATCCGCTGGGCAGCAGAAACCCCAGGACCAGGAGCCCGATGAGCAGCAGGGCCATGACTCCGAGGATGATTCCGGCAACGCGGATTCCTTTCACCGTAGAACCTCCATGTCAGGATCCCTCAGCCCCCACCGGCGGCCCGGAACCGGGCGAGTCGTCCGACGGCATCCTCCAGGGTGGACATCTGCTTGCAGAAGGCGAAGCGCACCAGCGAGGCTCCGCCGTCGTTGTGGAAGAAGCTGCTGCCGGGCACCGGGGCGACACCCGCCTCCCGGGCCAACCGGTGGCTGAAGGCGGTGTCGTCTTCGTCGGAGAGTCGGGAGAAGTCCGCCAGAATGTAGTAGGCGCCTTCGGGAGCCCGGCACCGAAAACCGGCGTCCTGGAGACCCTGCACCAGGAGGTCGCGTCGGGCCCTGTACCGACTTGCCAGGGTGTCGTAGTACTCCTGGTCCAGCTCGCGGATGGCCCAGGCCCACGCCTCCTGCAGGGGAGCCGGGGCTCCGACGGTCAGAAAGTCGTGCACCTTCCGGATGGCACCGGTAATGGACGCGGGGGCCACGATGCCGCCGAGCCGCCACCCGGTGACGCTGAAGGTCTTTGAGGCCCCGGAGATCGTGATGGTCTGATCGGCCATCTCCGGCAGGGTGGCCATGGGCCGGTGGCGGCCCTCGTAGAGGATGCACTCGTAGATCTCGTCGGTCACCACCACCAGGTCGTACTCCCGGGCGATACGGGCCACGCTTGCCATCTCTTCGTCGGTGAATACCCGGCCCGTGGGGTTGTTGGGGGTGTTCAGGACCAACGCCCGGGTGCGGGGGGTGAGAAGGGCTTCGAGGCGGTCCGGGAGCAGCCGGTAGTCCGGTGGATCCAGGGGCAGGAAGCGGGCTCGAGCACCGGCCAGAAGGGCGTCGGGAGCGTAGTTCTCGTAGAAGGGCTCCAGGACCACCACCTCGTCTCCGGGATCCAGCAGGCCCAGGAAGACCGACGCCATGGCCTCGGTGGCCCCGCAGGTGATGGTGACGTTCTCATCGGGATCCACGTCCATGCCGTAGCGATCCCGGTACCAGTGGGCCAGCGCCTTGCGAAGCGATGGCGCCCCCCAGGTCACCGCATACTGGTTGATGTCTCCACGGATGGCCCGTACGGCTGCCTCCTTCATTCCCTCAGGGGCCGGGAAATCCGGGAAGCCCTGCGCCAGGTTCACGGCGTTGGTCTCCCGGGCCACGCGGGTCATCTCGCGGATGACGGACTCGGTGAAGGATCGGGTTCGTTCGGCGGGTCTGAGCGTCCGGCTCATGGGTGATCCTGGAGATGTGGTGTGATGATGAACGGTGAGGGTCGGGTTTGGGGGATCGGGCTCAGGAAGCCGACTCGTCAGGATGGGTCGGGGCGGATGCCGGTACGGGCGATTCCCGGTGCTCGGTCCGGTAGACGTCCTCCAGCCCGGGGAGTGCCGCTTTGAAGGCCTCGAGTAGACCCGGGTCGAAGTGGGTTCCGGTTCGGGCCCGGATCTGCTCCACCGCGTCGTCCCAGTCCAGGGGCGCGCGGTAGGCCCGAGGGCTGGTCATGGCGTCCAGCGCGTCAGCCATAGCCACCAGCCGGGCAGGGAAGGGGATGGACTCGCCGGCCAGGTGGTCGGGATACCCCTTCCCGTCCCAGCGCTCGTGATGCCAGGCCGCCACCGCCAGGACCAGCTCGTCTTCCAGGAGGGGCTCCAGAATGGTACGGCTCGTCTGCGGATGACGCCGCACCGCCTGGTACTCCTCGTCGGTCAGAGGGGCGGGCTTGTTCAGGATCGCCTCCGGCACGGAAAGCTTGCCCAGGTCGTGGAGTTCGCAGGCCAGGCGGAGTCGCTCACGGTCGATTCCGTGGTCTTCGGGCCCCAGGGCGTCAAGGAGCGCCAGCGAATAGAGGGTCACCCGCCGAGAATGGCCAAGGGTGCAGGGATCTCGAAGCTCGGCCGCCTCCGCCAGCCCCCGGAGACCGCTGAGAAGCGTCTCACGGGCGGCTTTCGTCTCCTCCGAGGGTTCACCGGGAGGGTCGGGGAGCCCTTCTCTGGCGGCTCGGATCTCCTCTCTCCTCTCCAGAAGCTCGCGCATCTGCCCCTCCAGCTCGGACATTCCGAAGGGCTTGAAGAGGTACCGGTCGGCCCCGGCGTTCAGGGCCTCAGCCGCCAGTTTTGCATCCCGGAAACCAGTGATGACCACCACTGGAGTCTCCGGCCAACGGGCCTTCACCGTGGACACCAGGTTGTGGCCCGGCAGCCCCGGAAGGCGGAGGTCGGATATGACCAGGTCGAATTCCTCGGCCAGCGCCTTCACACCCTCCATTGCGTCGTGGCCTTCCAGCACCTCGAATCCAGCCTTTCGGAGGCGTGTCGCAATGAGGGTCCGGACCGACGTCTCTTCTTCCACTACCAGGATCCGGCGTCCCGCTCCCCCCCAGCCGCTCGATTCCCCTTCGGAGGTAGAATCCGTCTGCACCACGTCGGTGTCGAGGGAGGCCGCTGCGGCCCCCGTTGTCATGCCGACATCCTCATCGCTCGGGCCGTGCGGGACCGGACCTCCGGTGGAGGCCGGCCGGCCGAAGACCCGAACGCAGTCGCCGCCTCCCTCACGGGCCCGCTGTAGCGCCAGCTCTGCCGCCGCCATGAGGTCGTCCGGGTCGGTCATGGAGGGCCGGAAGCTGGCGATCCCGGCGCTCACCCCCGGGTGGGCGCCGTCAGAGTGCGCCCGTGAAAAAGCCTCTCGCACCCGATTGGCGAAGGCCACGGCGCCCTCCTCGTCGGAGCCGTCCAGAATCGAGATGAATCGATCCGGACGCAGGCGGCCCGAGAGATTCATGCGCCGGGTGGTGGATTTCAGGATGTCGCCGAAGACCACCAGGGACCGGGCTGCTGCTTCATCGCCCTCCCGGTTGAGATAGGCCACGAAGTCCTCCATGGCGAAGAGAACCACGGCTACGGGCCGGCCGCGCCGTGCGGCCCAGAACTCGTTCTCCAGGAGAAGTCGGACTTGTTTCTGGGATGGAAGGCCGGTGAGCCGATCGGTGAGTTGCTCGCCCTCGCTGTCGGATGCGGTTCCTCCCAGCCGCTCCGACAGCCAGCCCACGCTGATTCCGGCCACCAGAAAGAGGGGGAGCACCCACACCAGGTTCTCCGGAACGCCGCGCCCCGCGGCGCCGGCCACGAGGTAGGTGACCACCACCACACCCACGGATGCCGCCATGGCGATGGCGGCCCCGGCCCATCCGCTGCGGGAGGCCAGGTGAACCGTGGGAACCAGGGCCAGGAACCAGAGGGGACCCACCACCTCGATCCAGTCGGGGGGAAGGAAGAATGTGGCCCCGATGGGAATCAGGAGCAGTGCAAAGAAGAGAAGCGTGTTTCTCACGGAGCGCGGGGACGTTAGCTGGTCCAGGACGGGCCTCTGGGTTCGATTGCAGGGGAGCGATGGATGGGAATATGCTGAATCGTGGGCGCAGACGACAGGACGAACCGGCCAGGGCCGGGTGTGCTGCAGAAGACTCTGGCGGATGAAGGACTCTCACTATACTATTAGTTGACAGCTGGCACCTGGTGTACTAGTCTTATCGTTGTAAGTGTCGATCACCCCCTCCGGGAGGCGCCCACCATGGCCATCTGGATGCTGTACATCATCATCGTGTCCCTGCTGGTGGGGTTGGCGGCTCTCCTGGTGGAACAGGCCGTCGATCCGGCTCGGGGAGGGCGCCGGTGGATCTGGGCGGGCGCGTTTGCAGGCACCCTCCTGGTGGTCTTTGCTCCGGGGCCGACGGTGGGCTCGGAGTGGCTGGCCGAACTGACCGAGCGATGGACATCGGCAGGGTTGGTGGAAGGGGCGGTGGGCCCAGCGGTGGCGCCCGGGATGGTGGGTGGCGCGCTGGAGCCGGCGCAGGCGAATGCGACCACCCGTGCCCTGGCGTGGATGGGTGGGGTGGACGGAGTCGTCCTGGCGGCGTGGCTCGCCCTAGCTCTCCTCCTGCTGGTCCGCTGGCTGTGGGCCGCGCACAGGGTTCGCCGGCAACTGCGATCCTGGCCCACGGTGGAGCTTCCGGAAGGTCGGGTGATGGTCTCGGCCGACACGGGTCCGGCGGTGGTGGGACTCCTCCGGCACCGGGTGGTCCTCCCCCGGTGGTGCCTCGAGCTTCCAGCCGCCGAGCGAGGGCTCATTGTGGCCCACGAGCGGGAGCACCTCCGGGCGCGGGACGGCCTCCTGCTGGCCGGAGCCACCCTCCTCACCCTTCTCATGCCGTGGAACCTGCCCTTCTGGGGATATCGACGGCGGCTGAGAGAGGCGGTGGAGACCGACTGCGATGCCCGGGTGCTTCGTCGACGTCCGGCGGCGCGGCACGCCTACGGAAGTCTCCTCCTGACGGTGGCGGCCCGGACGGCCGCCGGGAGATCGGCCCTTCTCACCTTTTCACCCCGCTCCTCTGCCCTTGGAAGGAGAATTGACATGTTGACAACCGATACACGCGGCATCTCAGGCATTCGGACCCTCTCGCTTCTGGCTGGAGCTCTGATGTTGGTGGCGGTTTCCTGCCTGGTTCCCGGACCGGATCAAGATGGAGCGCTTCCCACCGGCCCCGACGCAGAGACGG
>SKVI01000036.1 GCA_007129525.1 Gemmatimonadota bacterium
ACAGACAGCAAGTTCCATGCAGGGCCCCAACCGGGCACCGGACGGGTCGGGTGTGGGGCGGACCAGCCTGGATCGCCGGGCCCGGGTGCCGGGTACTGCGGCACTGGCCTGCATACGCATTCCCGTGAACCGTGACCCAGGAGAAATGGATGACCGAGTCGCCCGGCCGGAGCCCCACCAACCAGGACCGGAGTCCGGAGGTGGCCTACTTCACCATGGAGATCGGGCTGACCTCGGAGCTTCCCACCTACAGCGGGGGGCTGGGCGTGCTGGCCGGCGACACTGCTCGGGGGGCTGCCGACCTGGGTCTTCCCTTCGTGGTGGTCACCCTGGCCCACCGTGCAGGCTACTTCAGGCAGACCCTGGACGACGCGGGTCGGCAGCACGAAGGGCCCGCTTCGTGGCGGCCAGAGGATCACCTGCGGCCCCTGGAGCCCCGGGTGCAGGTCCAGCTGGAAGGGCGCACGGTGCACCTGCGAGGATGGGAGTACCGGATCGAAGGGCACGGCGGCGAACACGTTCCGGTGTACCTCCTGGACTCGGATCTGGAAGAGAACGCCGAGGGCGACCGGCGGATCACCGACCACCTGTACGGCGGTGATCGCCGTCTCCGGCTCCAGCAGGAGGTGGTCCTGGGGATCGGCGGCGTGCGTCTGCTACGGGCTCTGGGCTTCGACGACGTGCCCACCTTCCACATGAACGAGGGCCATTCCTCGCTTCTGACCCTCGAGCTCATGCGTGAGACGGGCGGCACGTCGGGACTCGGGGCCGAGCCCCTGGAGGCGGCCGTGGCGGAGGTGAGCCGCCGCTGCGTCTTCACCACCCACACTCCGGTGCCCGCCGGGCACGACCGGTTCGGTGTCGAGCTCATGCGCGAGGTGTTGGGCCCGGACGGGACCGTGCTCCTGGACGAACTGGGTCTGGTGGAGGACGGCGAGGTGAACCTGACCCACGTGGCCCTGCGGTTTTCCCGCTTCACCAACGGGGTGGCTCTCCGTCATGCCCGACTCTCCCGGGAGATGTTTCCGGGACACGTCATTCACGCCATTACCAACGGGGTGCATGCTGAGACCTGGACGGGTGAGCCCATGCGGCGGCTCTTCGACCAACGTATTCCCGGGTGGCGCGAGGACCCCTTCCTGCTGCGCCACGCCGTCGCCCTCCCCCTGGACGAGCTGCGCCAGGCCCACAACGAGGCGCGTGCCGCTCTCCTGGACGAGGTGGAGCGCCGAACGGGCCGCCGGCTGGACCCGGATCGCCTGACGGTGGCCTTCGCCCGGCGGGCCACGCCGTACAAGCGGGCCGACCTGTTGCCGGCGGAGCCCCAGCGCCTCCTGGAGGTGGCCCGCCGGGGCGGTCCCTTCCAGCTCATCTACGCCGGCAAGGCCCATCCCCGGGACGAGCGGGGGAAGGCCATGATCCAGCGGGTGGTGGAGGCGGCGGACGCGCTGGGCGAGGAAGTCCCCCTGGTCTACCTGGAGGACTACGACATGGAGCTCGGCGGCCTCCTCAGCGCGGGATCCGACCTCTGGTTGAACCAGCCCCGCAAGCCGCTGGAGGCTTCGGGCACCAGCGGGATGAAGGCAGCGCTGAACGGAGTCCCCTGCCTGAGCATCCTGGACGGCTGGTGGATCGAGGGACACGTGGAGGGAGTCACCGGCTGGGCCATCGACGAGGGGTGGGAGGAGCCGGTGGACGACGCCCTGGAGCGGGATCGAGCCCTGGCCAAGCTGGAAGAGGCCATCCTGCCCCTCTTCCACGGCGATCCCGACGGCTGGGCCCGGATCATGCGGAGCGCCATCGCCCTGAACGGTTCCCACTTCCACGTCCGCCGAATGGTCCAGGAGTACGTGGACCGGGCGTACGCCTCCTGAGGCCGCCCACGCCCGTTCCCGGAACATGAGCGATCCTTCCCAACCCGCCGCCCCCGCCTCCAGAACATCCGACGACGGGACGGAGGACGCCCCTCGGCCATGGCACTCTCTTCCTGTCGAACAGGTCCTGGATGAGTTGGAGGTGGATGGTCGCCAGGGGCTGAATGACGAGGACGTCCAGCGACGCCTGGAGCGCTACGGGCCCAACCGGCTCCCGGAGGAAGAAGGGGAAGGGCCCCTCATGCGCTTCCTCAAGCAGTTCCACAACGTCCTCATCTACATTCTCCTGGTGGCGGCGGTCTTCACTGCCGCCCTGGGGGAGTGGATCGACACCGGGGTCATCGCCGCCGTCGTCCTGGTGAACGCCATCGTGGGCTTCGTTCAGGAGGGGAAGGCCGAGGAGGCGCTCGAGGGGATCCGCAAGCTGCTCTCGCTCGAGGCCACCGTCGTCCGCGACGGAAACCGCAGGACCGTGCCGGCGGAGGAGGTGGTGCCCGGCGACCTGGTCCGGCTGGAGAGCGGCGACCGGGTCCCGGCGGATCTGCGGATCCTCTCGGCCCGGAACGCCCAGGCCGAGGAGGCCGTTCTCACCGGAGAGTCGGAGCCGGTGGCCAAGGAGCCGGAAGAGGTGGACGCCGAGGCGCTGGTGGGAGACCGGCGTTGCATGGCCTTCTCCGGTACGCTGGTGACCTCGGGCCGGATCTCCGGCGTGGTGGTGGCCACCGGACAACGGACCGAAATCGGTCGAATCGGGGAGATGGTCTCCAGGATCGAGGGGGTCACCACACCGCTCCTGAAGCAGATCGACGCCTTCGGAAAGAAGCTCTCGGTAGCCATCGTCCTGGGGTGTGTGGCCATCTTCTTCGTGGGGTGGCTGGTGCAGGGCTTCGAGCCCACCGACGCCTTTCTGGCGGTGGTGGCCCTGGCAGTGGCGGCGATTCCAGAGGGTCTTCCGGCCATCCTCACCATCACCCTGGCGCTGGGGGTGCAGCGAATGGCCGAGCGCCGAGCCATTATCCGGCGCCTGCCGGCGGTAGAGACCCTGGGCTCGGTGACGGTGATCTGCACCGACAAGACCGGGACCCTGACGCGCAATGAGATGGCGGTGGAGCGGGTGCTGCTGGCTGAGGGCGACTGGGAGGTGACCGGATCGGGCTACATCCCCGAGGGGGACTTCCGGTGGGACGACGGCGAGGCCGACCCCACCGACGACCCGGTCCTCATGGCGCTCATGCGGGTGGGGCTCCTGTGCAACGAGGCCGAGTTTGCTCAGTCGGCGGATTCCGGGGCTGAGGAACGAGAGGACGGTGAACGCGTCCTCCAGGGCGATCCCACCGAAGGGGCTCTCCTGGTGCTGGCCGAGAAGGCCGGGCTGGACCGAGGGGACGAGGAACACGACCATCCCCAGGTGGACATCATCCCCTTCGAGTCGGAACGCCGCTGGATGGCCACACTGAACGAAGCTCCCTCGGGGGGACGGCGCCTCCTGGTCAAGGGCGCTCCCGAGCGAATCCTGGCCCTCTGCGACTCCGTTCGGACTCGCGACGGCAGCGCGCCCCTGGAGGTGGAGGAGTGGGATCACCGCATGGAGGAGGTGGCGGAGAAGGGCTACCGGCTCCTGGCGTTGGCCGAGGGGGAGCCGCCGGAGGTGGAAGGCCATCTCACGGAGGAAGCCGTGGAAGGGAAGCTGACCCTCCTGGGGGTGGCCGCCCTCATGGACCCGCCCCGGCCCGAGGCCATCGAGGCGGTACGAAGCTGCCGCGACGCCGGGATCCGGGTCATGATGATCACCGGCGACCACGCCACCACCGCCCGGAGCATCGGCGCCCGCATGGGCATCGGTGATGGGGAGAAGGCGCTCACCGGAACCCAGGTGGAGAAGGCCGACGACGACGAACTGAAGGGGCTCATTGCCGACCACGACGTCATCGCCCGGGCCAGCCCCGAGCACAAGCTCCGCATTGTGCAGCTGCTCCAGGCGGCCGGCGACGTCTGCGCCATGACTGGCGACGGGGTGAACGACGCTCCGGCGCTGAAGCAGGCCGACATCGGGGTGGCCATGGGGATCAAGGGGAGCGAGGCTTCAAAAAGCGCGTCGGAGATGGTTCTGGCCGACGACAACTTCGCCTCCATCGAGCGGGCGGTGCACGAGGGGCGTACGGTCTACGACAACCTCAAGAAGACCATCCTCTTCATTCTTCCCACCAACGGTGCCGAGGCCCTCATCGTCCTGGCGGCGGTGGCGCTCGCCTTTGGCGAGTTTCCGGTCACACCGGCGCAGATTCTCTGGGTCAACATGATCACCGCCGTCACCCTGGCGCTGGCGCTGGCCTTCGAACCGCCGGAGGCCGGGATCATGGAGCGACCGCCCCGCAACCCGGACGATGCCATCCTCTCACGCTTTCTGCTGCGGCGTATCGTGTACGTGTCGGTGCTGGTGGCGGTGGGGTGCACCCTCCTCTTCCACTGGACCCTGGGGCAGGGCCACGACCTGGACTACGCCCGCACGGTGGTGGTGAACTCGCTGGTGGCGGCGCAGCTCTGGTACCTCTTCAACTGTCGCTTCCAGTGGAAGCCCTCCGTAGGGTGGAAGGCCCTGGTGGGGAATCGGGCGGTATTGGTGGCTGCCGGGCTCCTCCTGCTCTTCCAGGGGGCCTTCACCTATCTTCCCTTCATGAACACCCTCTTCCGGACTCAGGGGCTCTCGCTGGAGAGCTGGGGGCCGGTGCTCCTGGTGGGGCTCATCCTGTATCTCGTGGTGGAGTCGGAAAAGGCGGTGGGACGCCGGCGAATCCGGCGCCAGGAGCAGGCCCGGAGCTGACCACCCTCCCCGGCCGGAGCCGCCGCCTTGGCTCGGCTCCTCACATCTCGTAGGTTTTTCACCATGAATCGACCTTCCAAGCGAATCCTCTGGGTCGACGACGAGATCGAGCTCCTGAGGCCGCACTGTCTGTTCCTGCAGCAGCGCGGCTATCACGTGGATGCCATCTCCAACGGCGACGACGCCCTGGCACTGCTGGCGGACGACCCCTACGACCTGGTGCTCCTGGACGAGCAGATGCCGGGGCGGCGGGGACTCGAAGTGCTGGAAGAGCTGCGCAGGGACGACCCTCACGTGCGCGTGGTCATGATTACCAAGTCCGAAGAAGATCGGACCATGACCGAGGCCATCGGCCGACGTGTGGACGACTACCTGGTGAAGCCCACCAGCCCTCGCCAGGTGCTCTCCATGGTCACCCGCATCCTGGAGGGGTCCTCCATCCGGCAGCAGCAGGTGGCGCAGGACTTCGCCGCCCGATTCCCCGGGATCTCGCGCCTCAGGGAAGACGCCGTGACCCCCGACGACTTCGCCTCGGTCTACCGGGAGCTGGTGGACTGGCACATCCGGCTTCATGCCGCCGGCGAGGAGGGGCTCCTGGACACGGTGGATTCCCTCATGGACGATCTGCGGCGGGACTTCGGCGGGTGGATCCAGCGGGTGTACCCCCGGTGGATGCGAGGTCAGGAGGAGGCCCCCATCCTCTCCACCGACCTGGTGGAGTGTTTCGTGCTCCCCCTGCTGGGTGACGACCCGGTCTTCCTGGTGGTTCTGGACTGCATGCGTCTGGACCAGTGGCGGACGCTCGTGCCCCTTCTGTCGGAGTTCTACGAGGTCGAGGAAGACCTTCATTACTCCATTCTGCCCACCGCCACACCCTATTCCCGCAACGCCATCTTCTCGGGGCGGTTTCCCGACCAGATCGCCCGGGACAACCCGGGGTGGTGGGAGGGAATGAACGACGAGGGAAGCCTGAATGCCTTCGAGGACCGGCTCCTGCGCGAGCACCTGGAAGAGCTTACCGGTCGGGCGGTGTCGGTCCACTACGACAAGGTCTTCTCTGACCGGGAGGGCGAGCAGGTGCGGGCCCGGGTCAATTCGGCGGTCCGGAACGGAGCCGGCGTCATTGCCCTGGTCTTCAGCTTCATGGACCTGCTCATCCACTCGCGGTCCGAGTCACCGGTCTTCATGGAGGTGGCCCGCGACGAGATCTCCCTCCGTGAACTGAGTCGCTCGTGGTTCGAGCGCAGCATCCTCTTCCAGATCCTGCAGGAGGCGGCTCGGGAGGGGTATTCCATGGTGGTCACCACCGACCACGGCTCCATTCTGTGCAACCGGCCCACCACGGTCTACGCCCGGCGAGACGCCACGGCGAACCTGAGGTACAAGTTCGGACAGGACCTCCGGGCCCAGGACGAAGGCTCCGTCTTCTCTACCTCCGAGGCCGCCGACCTGCGCCTTCCGGCGGGCCGACTGGGATTGAACTACGTGATCACCCTGGAGGACTACTTCATGGTGTATCCCACCAAGCTCCGGGAGTACCAGAACCGCTACAGGGGCTCCTTCCTCCACGGTGGGATCTCGCCCGAGGAGATGATCGTGCCGGTGGCCACCCTGACCCCGCGGCTACGGTGAGCCTCTACCTGAGGATCCTCTCGTACCTCAGGCCCTACCTGCCGGTCTTCCTTCTCTCGGCGGCGGCCACCACCATTTTTGCGGCGCTGGACGCCTACTCCTTCGCGCTCCTCATCCCCTTCCTGCGGACGCTCTTTGCGGACGTGGACGCCGAGGGGATGCAGGCCGCCGAAGCGGGCGGGCAGGAGACGGGGACCGAGCCCACCGAGCTGGCGGCGGAGGACGGGCTCCTGGAGCTGCTCCTCGACGGAACCGTCGGGCGGTTGGTGGACCTCTCGGCCCCTCCGGACCAGGCGATCCAGGGGATCATCCTCTTTCTCCTGGCCATCTTTCTGGTAAAGAATGTCTTCGACTTCCTTCGCAACTACCTGGTGGCGTGGATCGAGCAGGCGGTGACCCGGGACCTTCGAAACGAGGTGTACGCGCACCTGGTGGACCTGGACCTGGTCTTTTTCGGCCGGACCCGGATGGGGCAGATCATCTCCCGACTGACCCACGACGTGGAGCAGCTCCGGACGCTGGTTACGAAGGAGCTGGCCCGCATCATCTCTTCGGTGCTGGAGATGGCGGCCTTCTTCACCCTGATGCTCCTGATCTCGTGGCAGCTCACCCTGGCGGCGGTGATCATCCTGCCCGGAGTCTTCGCCATCTGGGGACCCCTTCTGCGGCGAGTGCGGCGGGGCGACCGCACGATCCTGAACCTGGCCGGGGAGGTGAACAGCCACATCCAGGAGACCCTCTCAGGAATCCGGCTGGTGAAGGCTTCGGCGGCAGAGGGCCACGAGCGGGAACGGTTCCGCCGCCTGACGTGGGCCTACTTCAAGGCCTTCATCCGGACGGAGCGGTTCCGGGCCCTCTCGCACCCCATCACCGAGACGGTGGGGGCGCTGGGGACGGTGGTGATCCTCTGGTACGGGACACGGCTGGTCCTCACCGGCGGCGTGCTGAGCGGAGAGGAGTTCATCGCCTTTCTGGCGCTCTCCATGAAGCTCTATTCGCCGGTGAAGTATCTGGGGAAGCTCCCGGCCATCATTCAGCCGGGTCTGGTGGCGTCGGAGCGGGTGTTCGAGTTTCTGGACGCACCTGTGGAGATCCGGGACCGGCCCGAGGCTCGGCCCTTCCCGGGGGTACACGAGGAGATCGCCTTCGACGACGTGTGGTTCCACTACCGACCAGGCGAGCCGGTGCTCCGGGACATCAATTTCGTGGCGCCGGCGGGGAGCGTCACGGCGCTGGTGGGGCCCAGCGGGGCCGGAAAGACCACGCTGGTGGATCTCATCGGCCGATTCTACGAGGTGACCGAGGGGCGGATCCTCATCGATGGCAACGATATCCGGGAGTTCTCGCTGCAGTCGCTGCGGGACCACCTGGGAATCGTGTCGCAGGAGACGGTGCTTTTTCACGACACCGTACGGTCGAACATCGCCTACGGAATAGACGAGGTCTCGGACGAGGCGGTCCGGGCGGCGGCCCGGGCGGCCTACGCCGACGGCTTCGTGGAGCGTCTCCCCCAGGGGTACGACACGGTGGTGGGCGAGCGGGGGACGCAGCTCTCAGGCGGACAGCGGCAGCGCATCGCCATTGCCCGGGCGATTCTCCGGGATCCGCCCATTCTCATCCTGGACGAAGCCACCTCGGCGCTGGATTCCGAGGCCGAGCAGCTCGTGCAGCAGGCCATGGAGCGCCTCCTGGTGGGACGTACCGTCTTCGTCATCGCCCACCGGCTCTCCACGGTCCAGCAGGCGGACCAGATCCTGGTCATGGAGGAGGGGCGCATCGTCCAGCGGGGCACCCACGCAGAGCTGCTGGCCGGAGGCGGAGTCTACCGGCGGCTTCACGACCTGCAGTTCCAGGACGGCGGCGCGGTTCACGCATCCGGGAGCGCGGGAGCCGGGGCCCGGGCGGCTCCCGAAGGCTGAGCCGTGCCGCGCCGGATGAAGGTACGCACGGCCCACCGGTTGCAGAGCGGCCTGGTGGCGGCGGTGTCGCTCCTCCTCCGGGGGCTTCCTGAGGCGCTGGCGCAGGGGCTGGGCTACGGCCTGGGATGGGTGGCCGGTTCGGTTCTGCGGATCCGG
>SKVI01000121.1 GCA_007129525.1 Gemmatimonadota bacterium
GAGAAGGGAGACGAGAGCACGGCAGGGCGCTTTCGGCCCAACTCCATGGAGACCATCCGTCGCCTGGGGCTGGAGCAGGGAGCCGATCCCCTCACCATGGTCACCGAGGTGCCCCTCTTCCTCACCCCCGGCGTGGGTCGCGAGCTCGGCCCCCCGGATCCCATCGCCGTGGAGTGGAACGCCCGGATCGCGGGTTGGCAGCAGGAGCTGGCCGCCGGCACCGATACCGACCGGATCCGGAGGGCGGCGGCCGAAGCGAGGCTCACGGGGGTTCCCTTGCGCCACCAGCTGACGCTCCAGTGGGCGTGCATCGCAGCGGGAGTGGCCCTCCTGGAGTCTCAGGCCGACTGAGGCGACTCGGACTCAATACGCCAGGGCGGCGGCCTCCCTCCGCATGTCCACCCCGGTCCGAAGCACCCCGTTGGCGTCCCGACGAATGATCTGCAGGTTGCCGAAGGGGGCCGTCCACCCCTCGGTGACCGACACCTCGTGTCCCATGCCGGCGAGGCCCGCCCGGGTGGTCTCCGGAAGACGGCTCTCAACCCGCAGGGTCAGGCCGTCGTAGCTGCGGTAGCGAGGTGCTTCGGTGGCGTGCTGCGGTGAGAGTCCGAAGTGGACCATCTGGATCAATGCCTGCGCCACGGTCTGCGACTGGCCGTGGCCGCCTGGGGTCCCCAGGGCCATCTCGAATTCGCCGCCGGCGCCGGTGACCAGGGTGCCCATGAGGGTGTGGAAGGGCCGCTTGCCGGGAGCCACCTGGTTCGGGTGCCCGTCTTCCAGGGTGAAGCCGGCCCCGCGGTTCTGCAGCACGATTCCCGTCTCAGGCTCCACGAGTCCCGAGCCGAAGCTGTGGAAGAGGCTCTGGACCCAGCTCACCGCGTTTCCGTCGCTGTCCACCGCGATGAGGTAGACGGTGTCGCCGTCGCCCTGGGCCCGGTGGCCGTCTGCGGAGGCCCCCGGGAGGGTGGCAGCCGCCTGCGGGTCGGCGGTCTCCTGTTGGTTCTCAATGCCCGGAGTCACCTCGAGGGCGGCCTCGCTTCCGATCGTGCCGGACCTTTCGGTCAGGTACTCCGGGTCCAGGAGCTGGTCCAGGGGCGCGGGGTCGGTGTCCGGGTCGGCCACCCACCGGTCCCGGTCGGCGAAGGCCAGCTTCTTGGCCTCCACCAGCCGGTGGAGGTGGTCCGGAGCGAAGGCGCTTTCGGCGTCGATGCCCAGCGCTTCCACCATGCCCAACGTCTGCAGCAGCACCATGCCCTGGCTGTTGGGCGGCAGGGTGTGGACCGTCAGCCCCTGGAACTCCAACGACACCGGATCGACCCAGTCGGCGGAGTGCTCCGCCAGATCGTCCAGCCGAAGGGGGCTGCCCTCCTCCTCCAGGAAGGCCACGAGGGCCCGACCCACCTCACCTCCGTAGAGGGCACCCGATCCCTCGTCGGAAATGGCCCGGAGGCTGGCGGCCAGCGCCGGATTCCGGAGCACCTGTCCCGCCGCCAGGGGCTCGCCCCCCGGGGCGTAGAGGTCCCGGCCCGCCTCGTTCAACCGGGTCGCGCCCGAGAGGTCGGCCGCCAGGGTGGTGGTGACCACGAACCCTTCCTCCGCCAGTCGGATGGCCGGCTCCAGCGCCTGGGCCAGCGAGATGGTTCCGTGCCGCTCCAGGGTGGCCTCCCAGGCCGAGACGGCTCCGGGAACCGTCACGGCCAGCGCACCGGTCTCGGGCATGTCGTCCATTTCCTGGTCCGTGAAGAACGCTGGAGTGGCTCCGGCGGCCGCACGCCCCGAACCGTTCAGCGCCTGCACCTCTCGCGTCTCGCCGTCGTAGAAGAGGGCGAAGGCGTCGCCTCCCACCCCGTTCATGTGGGGGCGAACCACCGCCAGCACCGCCGCCATGGTCACTGCCGCGTCAGCGGCGTTGCCTCCCTCCCGGAGCACCTCGTACCCGGCGGCAGCGGCCAGGGGGTGTCCTGCCGTCACCGCACCGTGCATGCCCGACACCTCAGGCCGGATCTCGGGATCGACCTCGAAGAGTTCCTCCTCGGCGACCTCTCCCGGCGCCTCGTCCGGCGGCTCACACCCGGTGAGAGCGGCCAGTAGGCTAAGGAGGAGGAGGCCACGGCTCATGCGGTGGAGGCGCTCGGCGATTCTCGGGGTCACGGGTGGTTCTCCTGCTGGCGGTGAAGGAGTTCGTTTGGAGGGTGAAGGAAGAAACCAACATGGGGACCCCGGACTCCAGGGGAAAGTCAGCGGGGCGCCAACGCCTGCCGAGCCCGGAGGACGCGCTACCTGCGGACGACCGGATCGGGCGCCGACGCAGGGGCGGGAGCTCTCGCGTCCAGCGACGCCTGGGCCGCCTCCACCGCCTGGGCCACCTCCAGGTGAAAGCGGTCCCGCCCGATGCGCTCGTCCAGCCCCACCCGGCGGAAGCGGTCCATGATGGGCCCCTTCACGCCGGCAAAGTGGGCCTGCACCCCCTGATCGTCCAGGAAGTCCATGAGCTCGTCCAACTGGTGCAGAATCGTGGAATCGACGCCGTTCACCGCGTGGAAGTCGAAGACCAGTGCTTCGGGCGCTTCGGCTCCCGGCCCCCGGGGATCGGCCAGCTCCCGCACCCAGTCCCGGAGGAACTCGGCGTTGGCGAAGGAGAGGGTCGCATCGATGCGAAAGACGGTGACGCCGGGGACCCGCTCAGCTTCTGGGTTCCGGGCAAGGCTCCGGAAGGAGTTGGTCCCGGGGAGCCGGCCGCATACGGCCACATGGGGACGGGAGTTCCGGTAGATGAGGGCCACCAGCGATGCCACCACCCCGACGACGATCCCGGCCTCGATCCCCAGCGTGAGGGTGGCCAGGAAGGTGACCCCGAACATGGCCAGGTCCTGCCGGTCGGTGTCCCACAGGTGCCGGGCCTCCCGCCAGTCCACGAGCCCGGCCACCGCCACCATGATGATGGCGGCCAGTGCCGCGTTGGGCAGATGGTAGAAGAGGTCGGTGAGCAGTAGCAGGGTGAGGGCGATGACCCCTGCGCTCACCAGGGCGGCCACCCCGGAGGTGGCTCCGGCCCGGTCGTTCACGGCGGTACGGGAGAAGCCTCCGGTGGTGGGAAAGGCCCGGAAGAAGGCCCCGGCCAGGTTGGCCGTTCCCAAGGCTACCAGCTCCTGGTTGGCGTTCACGTCGTAGCGGTTTCGGGTGGCGTAGACCTTGGCCACCGCGATGGACTCCATGAAGCCCACCAGGGCAATGGTGAGGGCGGCCGGCAGGAGGTCCATCACGGCCTGCATCTCCAGCGGCGGTAGCGATGGCGCGGGGAGCCCTCCCGGAACCTCTCCCACCACCTGCACACCGGTGGCCTGGAGGTCCAGAGCCCAGACGAGCCCGGTGGCCACCACCACCAGCGCCAGGGCCCCCGGAATGGCCGGGACCCAGCGGCGGAGGGCCACCAGGAGGACGATTCCCCCCAGACCCAGGGTCAGCGTCAGGGGCTGGACGGCGCCCGCCTGCTCCGCCAGGGCCAGCACGATCCGGTGCACCTCGTGGCCACTGGGCAGGTCCACCCCCACCAGGTGCCGCAGCTGGCTCGCGCCGATGATGAGCGCCGCCGCGCTGGTGAATCCGGCCAGGACCGGGTGCGAGAGGAAGTTGGTGAGGAAGCCGAACCGGAGGAGCCCCATTCCCAGCTGCAGCACGCCCACCATGAGGGCCAGGAGGAGGGCCAGCTCGATATAGCGTTGGGGGTCCCCGTCGGCCAGGGGGGCCACGCCGGCGGCCACCAGGAGCGAGACGATGGCCACCGGCCCCACGGCAAGCTGCCGGGAGCTCCCCATGAAGGCGTAGACCACGATGGGCACCAGCGAAGCGTAGAGCCCGTAGATGGGGGGCATGCCCGCAATGAGGGCGTAGGCCATTCCCTGGGGAATGAGCATGACCCCCACCGTGACCCCGGCGGCCAGGTCCGACCGCAGCCTGTCGCGGTCGTACCCGTCCACCTGGGTCAGGATGGGAAGCAGCTTTCGCATCATGGTTTTCGGCTGAGGTGAGCCTCAGGCCACGCGATGCAGCGGGCCTCAGGCCACGGGGGCCGGGTCCGGGCTCGGCGCCGCGGTCTCATCCTTCTCCACTTCTCCCACCTCGTGGTACTTTTCGAACGTTTCGTCGACGAAACGGACATCGTGTCCCTCGCGCGCCAGGTACGCGGCGGCCACCGCCGACCGGCCTCCTGCGGCACAGTGTACCAGCAGGGTTCGATCTTCAGGAATTCGCTCAGGCGCCAGTGAGGGCAGCCGGGTGTAGGACGCGTTCACCGCACCGGGGACGTGGCCGGCGGCGAACTCGGAGGCGAAGCGCACGTCCACCACCGCCACGTCGTCGCGGTCCTTCTCGCGGTTCAGCTCATCGAAGGTGACGACGGGGATGCTGGCCGATGCGCCTCCGCGGTCAAAGTACCGGGTGAGGGTCTCGGGGGTCGCGAAGGCCGGGAGGTTGTCGTAGCCGATGCGGATCAGGTCCCGCACGGCCTCCTCCACCCGGGCCTCGTCGATGATCAGGACGATGGGGGCGGTTTCGTCTTCCACCACCGAGCCCACCGCCATGTTGAAGCTCCGGTTCATGGGAGCGTAGAGGGAGCCGGGCAGGTGGCGCCCCATGTAGGCGGGCCGATCCAGCCGGGTGTCCACGAAGAGGACCTCGTCGTCTGCCACCATCCGCTCCAGCTCGGTGACGGTGATCTGCCGGGGGCGCGGAAGCTGCCCCAGGACCGGCACGCCCCGGTTGTTGTCCCGCTTCATGCGGGCAAAATAGGTCTGAGGCTCCGGCTGACCCGCCAGGATGGTGTCTACGAAGGCGTCTTCACCCCTTTCGGCGGCATTCAGGGAGGCGTTGTAGAGCTTCTCGTAGCCCACTGTGGTCTGGGGAACGGCACCCAGGTCCTTGCCGCAGGTGGAGCCGGCGCCGTGGGCGGGCCACACCTGGACGTAGTCCTCCAGCTCGGTGAAGCGGGGAAGCGAGGAGTAGAGCTGGCGGGCCGAGGGTTCCTGGACCCCGTGCATGCCGGCGGCCTGCTCCAGCAGGTCGGGCCGGCCCAGGTCGCCCACGAAGACGAAGTCGCCGGTGGCCATTCCGATGGGAGTGCTGGCGCCGCCGCCGCGATCCACAAGGAGGTAGCTCAGGTGCTCGGGGGTGTGGCCCGGCGTGTGCACGGCCCGGACCTCGATCCCCCCCACCTTGAAGGTGTCGCCGTCTTTGAGGAACTGGACGTCGTAGTCCTCGCCCCGAGCCCAGTCGCTGGCCCACTCCTCGCCGCCCTCGTCAGAGAGGTACGTGCGGGTCCCGAACTGTTCGGCGAACTCCCGGGCGCCGGAAAGGAAGTCGGCGTGGATGTGGGTTTCCGCCACGGCGGTGATCCGGAGGCCCTCGGCCTCGGCGGCCTCGACGTAGCGGTCGATGTCCCGCTCGGGATCGATGATGAGGGCCTCGCCGGTCTGCTGACAGCCCACCATGTAGGCGTACTGGGCGAGCTTGGGGTCGAAGAATTGGCGGAATAGCATGATGACTCCTGGTTCAGAGGTGGAGTATAGATACGTTCAGGTCAAGATCAGTGCGGAAGATACGGCCGGAGCGCGGCGTATGCCCACGTACCGGCGAGGGCGGCCAGCAGGGCCACGACCATGACGGTGATCCCACTTCCCAGCAGGGCGAAGATGGGACCGGGGCAGGCACCCAGAAGGGCCCAGCCCATGCCGAAGAGGGTGCCGCCGATCCAGTAGCGGGCTGCGGGGATCCGGCTGTCTCCCCACTCCTTGGGCGAGAGTTGCACGCGCTCGCCGGTCAGGGTCCGGGGGTTCAGACGCTTGATGATCTGAACCGAGACGGCGCCCACCAGCACGGCGCTCCCGATGATTCCGTACATGTGGAAGCTCTGGAAGCGAAACATCTCCTGAATTCGAAACCAGGATACTACTTCGCTTTGTACGAAGATCAGGCCCAGGTACGCCCCGATGAGGAGGTACGCCAGGAGGAAGAGGGGGCGGTTCGCCGGCACGGTGCGGGCCTCGCCCTGCGGCTGTGTCTGAGCTTCTTGCGTGGCGGTCGTCATGACAGGATCAGGGGCAGAAGTCCGAAGGTGACCAGCAGTCCCCCGGCAAAGAAGCCCAGGACGGCCACCAGGGAGGGGAGCTGCAGGTTGCTGATGCCGGAGATGGCGTGCCCGCTGGTGCACCCGCCGGCGTAGCGGGCGCCGAAGCCCACCAGGAACCCACCACCCACGATGAGAATGAGGCTGGCGGGACTCAGGAGGGACCCCCACGAGAAGAGGTCGGCGGGGAGCAAACCGGAGAAGTCCTGGATGCCCAGGGCACGGAGGTCAGCGCGAGTGGCCTCCGAGATGGACTGGCCCGCGTCGGGAATCCCGATGAGGGTGAGGGCCAGGAAGCCCCCCAGCGCGATGCCCAGCACGAAGGTGAGGTTCCAGATTCCGGAGGACTTCCAGTCGTAGCGAAGGAACTCCGGCTTCCAGCTCCGGGGCGTGGGCGTGGCGGCGCACATGTGGCGCAGGTTCGATGAAACGCCGAAGGCCCGGCCTCCCAGTAGCAGAAAGAGGGGGACCACGAGTCCGATGAGGGGACCGGCCACGTACCAGGGCCAGGGTCCGAGAAGGGTTTCGAGCATGTGAGGAGTCCTGTGGTTTGTGCGTATGAACAACTGGACACGTATTCAACTTAACAGATGATTACTCTCCGTCAAGGGGCGGAGCGGAGGAGGAGACTCGGCATTCTCAGTACCGGTAGTGCTCCGGCTTGTAGGGGCCCTCCTGGGGCACCCCGATGTACTCCGCCTGGTCCTCGGTGAGTTCGGTGAGCCTCACCCCCAGCTTATCCAGGTGTAGTCTGGCCACCTTCTCGTCAAGATGCTTGGGCAGCGTGTAGACCTTGAGGTCGTAGTCCTCGGCGTGCCGGTGCAGCTCGACCTGCGCCATGACCTGGTTGGTGAAGGAGGCCGACATGACGAAGGAGGGGTGGCCAGTCGCGCACCCCAGGTTCAGGAGCCGACCCTCGGCCAGGACCAGAACCGAGTGGCCGTCGGGGAAGACGAACTCGTCGAGCTGGGGCTTGATGTTGTGCCGCTCAATCCCTCCCTTCTTGAGGCCGGCCATGTCGATCTCGTTGTCGAAGTGGCCGATGTTGCCCACGATGGCCTTGTCCTTCATCCGAGCCATGTGATCGGCGGTGATGATGTCCTTGTTCCCGGTGGCGGTAACGAAGATGTCGGCAGTCTCGACTACATCTTCAAGTCTGACAACCTGATAGCCCTCCATGGCCGCCTGCAGGGCGCAGATGGGGTCGATCTCGGTAATGAGGACCCGGGCCCCCTGGCCCCGCAGAGCCTGTGCGCAACCCTTGCCCACGTCGCCGTACCCGCAGATTACCGCCACCTTGCCCGCCAGCATGACATCGGTGGCCCTCAGAATGCCGTCGGTGAGAGAGTGTCGGCAGCCGTAGAGGTTGTCGAACTTGGACTTGGTCACCGAGTCGTTGACGTTGATGGCCGGAAAGAGGAGGGTGCCGGCCTCCATCCGTTCGTAGAGCCGATGGACCCCGGTGGTGGTTTCTTCCGATACGCCCCGGATGGCCGAGGCGGTGCGGTTCCACTTGGTGGGGTCCTCTGCCCTGACCCGGCGCAGGAGGTCCAGGATGACCCCCCACTCCTCCGGGTCGTTCTCCTCGTCGAACTCCGGAATGGTGCCGTCGTCCTCGAACTCCTTGCCCCGGTGCACCAGAAGGGTGGCGTCGCCACCGTCGTCCAGGAGCAGGTTGGGGCCTCCCCCGTCGGGCCAGGTCAGGGCCTGCTCGGTGCACCACCAGTACTCTTCCAACGTCTCGCCCTTCCAGGCAAAGACCGGCACGCCCCGGGGGTCGTCGGGAGTCCCGTCGGGGCCCACCACCGCAGCGGCGGCGGCGTGGTCCTGGGTGGAAAAGATGTTGCAGGAAACCCAACGGATGTCGGCCCCCAGTTCAACCAGGGTCTCGATGAGCACGGCGGTCTGCACCGTCATGTGGAGCGACCCCATGATGCGTGCGCCCTCCAGGGGACGGGAGTCGGCGTACTCTTCCCGGAGCGCCATGAGACCGGGCATCTCGTGCTCGGCCAGGCGGATCTCATCGCGACCGAACTTGGCCAGGCTCAGGTCCTTGACCTTGAAGGGCGGGCGCTCGGTGGTGGGGGCAGGGGGGCCGTCCTCTTTCTTGCCGAGTGTTGCAGGTTCCATGGTGTACCTCGCGTGAATGCTTGAAGCCGGCGTCGCGGATCCGGCGCCGGGGCTGTTCCTTGTTGGGCTCCTTCGGCGTTCCAAGCTACGAATACCTCGCAGCGGCCCCAGGGTGCCCTTCTCA
>SKVI01000358.1 GCA_007129525.1 Gemmatimonadota bacterium
CAGTCCATCTCCGGACCCTGGGCGCGATCCCGTTCTGGCGCGGCGAGGGGGATCCGGCCCGGGTTCTGGAGGACCGGATCCGACGGGCCAGGGTCCTCGGCACCGAGATCCTCGCCGGGCCCGAGTAGACAGCGGGTGACGTGGGGCCTGAACAGGACACGGGAGGCAGGGAGGGGGGAGTTGCGCACGCCGTCAAACCGGTCCAGGAGTCGGGGGGAGTGCGCGCCCGTCCACCCTCCCCTGCAGAGAGTGCGCCGATGGAGTTCCTCGACCTTCTCCCCTGCTGGCTCAACGTCCATCTCCGAGTGCCAGTCGCTCAGCCCGGAAGTGGCTTCCTTGACGCCCACAACGAAGGGAGCATGGTCCCTCAACGACTGGCGCCGAGAGAAGGGGTGAAATGCCCGAACCAACGCAGGACGCCGCAATCGAGGTCGGTCCAACCCCCCGCCTCAAAACCGTTGGACGGTAGATATGGCACGCCGTCAACGACGGTAATGAATATGCCTGTTTGGATGGTCCGGGGATTGCAATGGTTGCTATTGGGGTGTCAACACAGCTCGGGATTCCGGTTTGCGGACTTGAGTTGAGGGGATGTTCCATTGAGCGCCTCCCGGCCGCAGCGACGCGGTTGCGCCAGGGCGTCCAGATCCTGCTCGCTGCACTGGAGGCAACCATGGCATGTGTTGATGAACGGCGCCGGCGGAAGAGTGATGCCGAGAACCCAACTCCCAAGCGACTGATCGCCGTTCTGCGACGCCCTGGTTCCCCCAGCCGGTCCGCACCTAGCTGACCATGTCAGCGCACGGCAACGCGAGCCCAATCCGGTCCTGGGCCCAGGTCGCGCGGGTCTCGGCGCTCGCTGTGTGTGTACTCGGCGGCCTGGCCTTTGCCGGCTGGGTCCTCGGCTTCGAGCGCCTGACGGCCTTCCAGGCGGGGCGGATCCCCATGGCGCCGAGCACGGCGGTGCTCCTCATCCTGTTCGGCGTTCTGATGTTCTGGGACGTGGTGGCCGAGGACCTCACACCTGCCCGATTCTGGTCGAGACTGGCCGCGAGCGTCTTCGGCATCGGCGTGGCCCTGGTGCTCCTGATTTTGTCGAGCCTGGGGATCACTCCCGGTGCAGAGCACTTGTGGCTTGAGCCTTCAGGTAAGGTAAGCGGGGCACCCGTGGGCCACATGTCGCCGGTCACGGCCTTCGGCTTCGTAGTGGCCGGAGCGGCGTACGTTCTTCTCGCCCTCCCTCGGGCGTATCGGCGGCCGCGGGCGGCTTTCGTGCTGGGTATCGTTCTGGAGCTTCTAGGGTTGACGCTCACCACCGCGTACATCCTGAGCCGCCCCCTCCTCTACGATACCGGGTTCATCCCCCCGGCGCTCAGCACATCGCTGGCGTTCATGGCCCTCGGCGGCGCCGTCCTGGGCGCGGCCGCCCCGCGGGTCTGGGCCGGAGACCACGCGGACGAGATCCAGCCGAAGCCCGTTTACCCGATGCTGGCGGTTCTGGCCCTGACTGCCGCCCTCATTGTCACCCCGGCCTACCTCCTGTTCCAGGAACACGCGACCGACTTCCGGGCGCAGGTGGAGGCTCATCTCCTCAGCGTCGCCGACCTGAAAGCGGGCCAGGTGGAGGCATGGCGCGGCGAGCGACTCAGCGATGCCACGACCTTCCACGAGAACACCCTCTTCGCGGAGCTGGTCGAAGCCGCGCTCTACCAGGATGACCGGGAGGCCGTGGAGCAGATCCGGTCCTGGCTGAAGCCGGTCGTGGAGGCGTACGGGTATCCACGAATCGCCGTGATGGACTCCACCGGACGAGCCCGCATCACCGTCCCGGATACGGGTCCCCCCTCGAGCGATGCGGAGTACCCCGCTGCGGATGCCATACGGGCCGGGGACATTACCCTCCTGGAATTCCACAGGGATGAGCCGGAGGGCCCCGTGCACCTGACTGCCCTCGCACCGGTACTCGGCCCCGACGGTGGTGCGCTGGGCGCCGTGGCGCTCCGCGCCGACCCGGCAAGCTATCTCTACCCGGCGTTGGCCCAGTGGCCAGTGGCGAGTCGGACCGCCGAGATCCTTCTGGTCCGTCGGGACGGCGACGCCATCCTCGTCCTCAACGACCTCCGGTTCCGGGACGACGCGGCACTCAACCTCCGACTCCCGGCGTCCGACGAGGGGCTTCTGGCAGCCCGGGCCGTCCGGGGCGACCGGGGCGTCATCGCGGGACGTGACTACTGGGGCGAGCCGTCCATCGGTGCGGTCCGACAGGTTCCCGGCACCGTGTGGTGGCTGGTGGTGCGCATGGACACTGAGGAGGCATTCGGCCCGCTCCGAAGCCGGCTCGCGTGGACGGTCGCCCTGGTCATCTTCCTCGTCCTGGCCGCCATCGGGCTGCTGGGCTTCGGCTGGGAGCGCCGCAACAAGCTCCACTACCGGGAACTGGCTCGGGGCGAGCAGCGTTATCATACACTCCTCCAGAGCATCGGCGACGCGGTGATTGCCACGGATCGGACCGGCCGGGTCGAGGTCATGAACCCCGTGGCTGAGACGCTCACGGGGTGGACACTGGAAGATGCGGTGGGCCGGCCCCTCGATGACGTGTTTGTCATCGTCAACGAGGAGACGCGGGAGCCGGTGGAGAGCCCCGTCGCCAAGGTCCTCCGGAAGGGCCGGGTGGTGGGCCTCGCAAACTCGACCCAGCTCATTGCCCGGGACGGGACCGAGCGCCCCATCGCCGACAGTGGCGCACCCATTCGGGACGAGAGCGGCGCCATCGGCGGCGTGGTGCTCGTGTTCCGGGACCAGACCCGGGATCGCCAGGCCCGGCAGGAACTGCGAGAACGCGAGGAGCAGTACCGGAGCCTCTTCGAGGGCGCGCCGGTCGGCATCTTCCGCACCAACTCGGACGGGCAGGCGGTGGCCGTCAACGGGACCATGGCCCGCATCCTCGGCTTCGAGTCCGCGGATCAGGCAGTAGAACACTACCACGACCTGGCGGCCCAGCTGCACGTTCGACCCGAACGGAGGGCCGAGGTGTTGCGCCAGCTCCGCGAGAACGGCTTCCTCGAGAACTTCCAGTACGAGGCTCGGCGCCTCGACGGCACGATCATCTGGATAGAGATGAACGCCCGTGCGTTGGATGAGAACCCCGACGGGACGTTCGACATTGAAGGGTTCGCCTGGGAAATCACCGACAAGAAGGAGGCCGAGCAGACTCGCCGCCAGCGGCAGACCATGCTGGAGCGGACCGAGCGGATCGCCGGGATCGGGAGCTGGGAGTGGGACGTCGATACCGGCACCGTGACCTGGTCCGACGAGATGTTCCGGATCTTCCGGCGAGACCCGGACCTGGGCACGCCGTCGCTCCCGGAGCACGCCGAGTTCTTGTCACCCGCGGAGATGGACCGGCTGGAGACGGTCGTCGAGCAGGCCGTGAACGAGGGGCAGTCGTACGACATCGAGCTTCAGGTCCAGGGGTCTGGAGAGACCGTTTGGCACATCCAGAGCCGGGGGTTCCCGGAGACGGCCCCCGACGGGCGGGTCAGGCACCTCCATGGCCTGGTGGAAGACGTGACGGAGCGGAACCGTCGGCTGGAGCGGGAAGCGGCGCTGGGTGCCCAGCTCAGCCAGGCCCAGAAGATGGAATCCATCGGCCGCCTCGCCGGCGGCGTGGCCCACGACTTCAACAACATGCTCTCCGTGATCCTCGGACACGTGGAGCTGGCACAGGAGAGCCTCGACCCGGAGCACGTCCTGCACGGCGACCTCGGGCAGATCCAGCAGGCGGCCGAGAACTCCGCCCAGCTCACGCGCCAGCTCCTGGCCTTCGCTCGGGAGCAGGTGGCAAACCCGGAGGTGCTGGAGCTCAACGAAACCATCTCGGGCACGCTGGGGATGCTACGGCGCCTCATCCACGAAGAGGTCGAGCTTCGTTGGCGCCCCGCCGACGCGGTCTGGCCGGTGAAGGTGGATCCCGTCCAGGTGAACCAGGTTCTGACGAACCTCGTGGTCAATTCGCGGGATGCCATCGATGGCGTGGGTCGGGTGACCATCGAGACCCGCAACGTTGCGGTCGACGAAAGCTACGCGGAGCTCCATGCGGATGCGGTCCCCGGTGACTACGTGGTCCTGGCGGTTGCCGACACGGGATCCGGAATGAACGCGGAAATTCTCAGGCAGATCTTCGACCCATTCTTCACCACCAAGCGCCTCGGACAAGGCACCGGACTCGGGCTGGCCACCGTTTACGGCATCGTTCGCCAGAATCACGGCTTCATCACCGTGTACAGTGAGCCCGGGCAGGGAACCACGCTCAACGTGCACATCCCGCGGTTCAAGGGCGCGACGTCGCCGGCAAATCGGCCAGGGGAACGGATCGATCCCGCGACGGGAAGCGAGACCGTGCTCGTGGTCGAGGATCAACCCGCCGTCCTCGGAGTCGTCCGGAAGATCCTGGAACGACTCGGGTATACTGTGCTCTCCGCCCTGACACCCGGCCACGCGATGGAGCTCGCCCGGGAGAACGGCAGCGCCATCCACCTCCTCATCACCGATGTGGTCATGCCGGAGATGAACGGACGGGAGCTGGCCGAGCGCCTGGCTGCCGAACATCCTGACATCCCTGTCCTCTTCATGTCCGGCTACGCCGAAGACGTGATCGCCGAACGGGGCGTGATCGAGGCCGGCATGCACTTCGTCGAGAAGCCATTCACCGCCGCGGTGTTCGCCGCCAAGGTCCGGCAGGCACTGGCCCAGCGCGTCGAGGCTTGAGCCCCTGCGGAGAGTGTCCACCTCCAGGGTGCGACGGCACGTGCCGAGCCACGTCGGGTATCTCACTGGAACAGGTCTCCCTCCCTACCCGTACCACGCCACCATGCCCCTCAATGTTTTCGGCACTGAACTGGAGCCCTGCAGCCGCGATCCCCTTACCGGGTTCTACCGAGATGGTTGCTGTAACACCGGTCCCAGGGATCTGGGGGCCCATACGGTTTGCATCGTCGCCACCGAGGAGTTTCTGGCGTTCAGCCGCGACCGGGGCAACGACCTCTCGACGCCCCGTCCGGATTACCGATTCCCGGGGCTCAGGCCCGGCGACCGATGGTGCCTCTGTGCCTCCCGCTGGAGGGAGGCGTGGGAAGCCGGAAAGGCCCCGCAGATCATCCTGACTGCGACCCACGAGGCTACCCTCGAACTCGTTCCCCTCGATGTGCTTGTCAAGTTCGGCTGGCGCGAGGAACGCGCTTCCCGCTGAGGTCGGGGCTTGCCGTCGCCAATGAGCCCGCACAGCCTGCCGACCCTGCTGGTGCGTCGTCTCAACTGTCTCCCAGATCGAGGGATGCGGAAACCGCGTTGACAAGGTCGTTCGGGGAGAAAGGCTTCTCGATCAGGCGAAGCACCGAAGGATCGTGCCCCGGTCCGAAGAATTCCTCTTCTGCATAACCCGACATGAAGAGGAAGGGGATCGGGATCCCCTCCTCCATAGCACGCTCCGCCAGCTCTCTCCCACCCATCTCCGGCATGACCAGATCGCTCAGCACGAGGTCAATTGCCTCACCCTCGGCCTGGAGGATTTCCAGCGCGGCACGTCCGTCGGAGGCAACCAGAGTGTCGAAGCCTGCGCGGGAAAGGACGCGGGCCGCGACACGCCGGAGTGCCTCCTGATCCTCCACCACCAGGACGGTCCGCCGGGTTCGGTCCCCCTGGGCATCGGGTCTCGCTTCCGCTGCCGGCGCAGGGCGACAAGCGGCCTCGTTGGTGGCGGGGAAAAAGATGTGGAACGATGCCCCCTGATCCGGTGCGCTTTCCACCTCGATGAACCCGCCGGACTGGCCTACGATTCCCTGAACCGTCGGCAATCCCAGGCCGGTGCCCCCCTCCGGACCCTTGGTGGTGAAGAAGGGCTCGAAGAGTCGCTCCCGGGTGGTGTGATCCATCCCGATGCCGGTGTCGGTGACCGAAAGTCGGACGAATCGCCCCGGCTCCACGTCCGGGCGGCCTCGGGCGGCGGTCGGGGGGATCCGTACATTCGCGGTTTCCAGAACGAGTGTACCGCCGTTCGGCATGGCATCGCGGGCATTCAGCGCCAGATTCATGATCACCTGCTCCACCTGACCCTGGTCGGCCCGGACATGCATGAGGTCCGGTTCCGGTCGGAACTCGATGCGGATGTCGTCGCGAAGGAGTCGCTCCAGGAGCGTCCTGGAACTGGCTGCGACCTGGTTCAGGTTCAGCACACTAGGCTGGAGCACCTGGCGTCGGCTGAAGGCGAGGAGTTGCCGCGTCAGATTCGACGCACGACTCGCAGCGTTCAGAACCTCGGCGAGATCGTCGCGAGCACTCGAGCGTTCAGGAAGGCTTTCCATGGCCAGGGCCCCAGCATTGGAGATCACGGTCAGGAGGTTGTTGAAGTCGTGGGCGACTCCACCGGCAAGCTTTCCGACCGCTTCCAGCTTCTGGGCGCGGCGAAGTTCCTCTTCGAGCCGGTTTCGTTCCGTGACGTCGGACATGGAGCCCAGCATGTTCGTCGGGCGCCCCTCCGAATCGCGGATCACGAGGCCTCGGTCCAGGACCTCGGCATAGCTCCCGTCTCGTCTTCGGAAACGGTACTCCTCGAACCAGCCGGTTTCGGGATCTTCGAGAGCGGCGCGGAGGCTTCGGGTGAGGCGCTCCCGGTCGTCGGGGTGGATGCGGTCCCGCCACGCCTCGAGGGTGGCGACCTCGCCGGGTCCCAAGCCAAATACCTCCGTTAGATTCTCGTTCCACCAGAGTGCGTCCGAGTTCACGTCCCAATCCCAGACCACATCCTGGGTCATGCGGGTCACGATCCGGTACCGGGCCTCGCTCCGTCGGGCCGCATCACGAGCCATTCGTTCCTCGTGCACATCGGTGCAGGTGCCGAACCATCGGGCAATGGTTCCGTCCGGCCTACGCATGGGCATGGCACGACCGATGAACCATCGGTACGCTCCGTCCGAGGCTCGCCGGAAGCGGTACTCGACCTCGTACTCGGTACCCGTTTCCAGTGAATGCTGCCAGACCTCGAGGGAGCGCTCGTAGTCGTCGGGATGAAGGAAGTCCTTCCAGTTCCAGCCCTGCTCTCCCTCACGGGACATGCCGGTGTAGTCGTACCACCGCTGATTGAAGTAGTCATGGTAGCCGTCGGGCGTGGTGGACCAGACGAGCTGGGGGATCAGGTCTACCAGGGCCGAGAAGCGGGCCTCCCCTTCACGAAGGGCCGTAGTGGTCCGGACCCGTTCGGAAGTATCCATAACCGACACCATCAGATAGCCGGAATGCTCCTCCGAAGCACAGATCGGCTCGATGGTGACGTCGACGTGAATGGGCTTGCTGCGAGTCGAGAGAAGTCGAGTCTCGAGCCGAGCCGATCCCTCTTCCCTCGCCCGCTTGAGGGCAGTCCGGACCTGGGAGCGAACCTCGGGCTGGGACCATTGGGTGAGTTCGCTGAACGATGCTCCCGTAAGGGAGTTCGGACCTTCCCCAAACGTCTCTTCGACCGCCGGATTGGCCAGGAGGATCTCGCCCGCCGGGGTCAGGACGAAGACGCTGGTCGGAAGCCGACGGACGACCTCCACGAGACAGTCTTCCGACAGTGGGGGATTCCCGGAGTCGGTCGGAGAGGGAGTCATGATGGGTGCAGTGCAGAGGGAAGGGGAAGGTACCATCCGGTTGCCGACCGTCTACAATATAAGCACACAGGAGAGGCGAAAGCTGTCGGGAGTTGGATGAGTCGAAAGTGGGGGAACGCCCGACAGAGCGGAAGTCGTCCGTTCGGTTGAGGAGGTGTTTGACATCCTCCCCGCCCTGAAGGAGGGGGATTCCAGGGGTGGCACCACGGCGGACCAGAACGTTGCGCAAACTGACCGTTCTACCGGTTCGCATTTTGGGGCGCAGTCCCCGACCGCGGTTCGCTTGACTGCGACGGGGTAGCGACCTAGATTTTCTGTAAGTGCTGTTTGCCAATGGACTTATGCCCCCCCATCGACATGGAGGTGAATGGGGTGAAACACGGGATGACCCGCCCACCGGACGCCCCACTCCACGAATGGGGCTTTGTGGTAACCATGACGTGGGCAAGTGCCCGCGACGTAGTCTTGATGACAAGCAAATGTAGGTGATAGTCATGATGTATCGGGTCGGATTCACACTGATTCTTGGATTCTTGCTCTCAGCCAACCTGTTGGTCGCTCAACACGGTACCGACCAGCTTGGAGTGGTCGACTTTCCGGTTTCCTGCAGTGAGGAGGCACAGGAAGAGTTTGAGGTAGGCGTAGCGCAGCTCCATCACATGATGTACGAGCAGGCCCGTTCCCATTTCGAGACCGCGGCCAATGCCGATCCGCAGTGTGCGATGGCGCA
>SKVI01000252.1 GCA_007129525.1 Gemmatimonadota bacterium
ACCAGCTCCAGCAGCGCCTGGGCCACGTCGTCGCCCCCGATGACCCTCGTCTCCACCTCGGCACCCAGGGGGTTCCAGGCCTCGGCCACACTCTTCAGGTATTCCTCGGTCCGGCGTTCCCGCTCCTCCATCATGTTGCTTTCCTCGACGGCGTGCGGAAGGTAGGTGGTAGCCAGGGGAAAGGGTCGCAGGAGCGCCGACACCAGGGTCACCCGGCCGCCCTTGGAGGGCAGAAGCGAAGTCAGGGGGGAAAGGATCTGCTCGCTGGCCCGGGAGCCGTCCAGGGGGACGATCACCCGGGAGGGTGAGGTGTCTTCGCCGAAGAGATTCCGGCTCCGGTCTCCACCCCGGAGGAGGAGCACCGGTCGTTCGGCCTTCCTCACCAGTCCGTCTGCCACACTTCCGAGCCAGGCACGCTGCCAAGCCCCCCTACCATGGGTGGTGATGGCCACCAGGTCGGCTCCGGTCTCTCCGGCTTCGGCCAGGAGGGTGCTCACCACCGGACCCATCTCGACCCTGGTCTCCACCTGCAGCTCGGGATGATCCTTCCGAACCTGCTCCCTGATCCGGTCCAGGTAGGTGTTGGCGCGCTCCTTCTCCTCGTCGAACCAGGTCGCCACCAGGTCACCGTCGCCGGATGCCAGCGGAACGGGCGGAAGGTCGGAGACCACCGAAGCCAGGACCACACCGGCGTCGTGCCGCAGGGCCAGTCGGATAGCTGGGTCCAGCGCCACCTCGGCCAGTTCGGAGCCATCGAGGGGAATCAGAATTTTGTTCATCAGGGCAGTCCTCCCGGGGACGGAGAATGAAGTCAACAGACTGGAGTCAATGCAAGCTGGGAGTCGAAGGTGTCAGAGCCACGATGTCAAGAGTGACCCGCTCGCTCCCGCGTTCAGGCCCCGGCACGGAACGGCCGCGAAGCCGGCGACCGTCGCTGGCCGGTTGAGGGCGGGACATCTCGAATGGCCATCTTTCCCCGATGCACCTGTCGTGCCACGAGAGAAGCCGCCGTGACAGGGCGTTTGCCAGGTGGGGAGGCCGCGATGGCGAGCCAGGGATTCCCGGTGCGGGACATTTTGGCCCACCCGACTCCGTGGGGGTGATCGCGGCCCGGGAACCTCACCGCCTCTCGTGCGTTACATGAGCAGACACGTATCTCCGCGCCTCCCCGAGGTCCGCTCCTTCCCGAGATGATCCCCTTGGCTCCTTCCGTTCGCCTCCGCCTTGCCGGTTTCGCTCTTCTTGCCGTTGCCCTGGCAGGGATCCATCCCGCCGGAGACGGCATCGCCCTCGGGAGCTCCTGGACACTGGACTCCGGGGCGGTGGGCATTGATGAGATACGAGGAACGGTGGTAGACACCTCCGGAGTGCCTCTGGGGGCGGCCACAGTTCAACTCCGCCACGCGGACCGGGTGTTGGCCGCCGCCACCACCGATGACGACGGGAGCTTCAGGATCTTCGTTTCCCAACGGATTCGGGAGGCGTTGGGCGCCGGTGGGGTACGGGTCCGGGCGGAACGTCTGGGGTACCGGGAGCAGGAGGTCCCACTGGATTCCCCTACCACCCCGGTGGAGCTGGTCATGGTTCCCGCGCCCCTTCCCCTCCCCGGTTTCCAGGTAGAGGCGGTCATGGGCGAATGCGACGCCGATGATGAGGAAGGACTCGGTCGTCGGCTCTGGGAACGGGCGGCGGACCGCCATCCGGGGGGGCTCGACACCCTGGGGGTGGCCACCTACACACTCTCCAGGACCGACACAATTCCGGACCCGTCCCTGGTCACCGCAGAGGTGGATGGGGTGGAGCCGGAGATGGGCCAGCGGGGATCGGCTCCCATCCTGCGCCTGGGGTGGACACGGCGGATCGACCGCGACGGTTACGCCTTTCCCGTTCGCCGCACCGACCGAAGGGGCTCTTTCAGCTCGTGGTCCTATCCTCCGCTCGAATCGGACTTTGCGCCCCACTTCGGCTCGCAGCAGTTCGGCTCGCTCCATTACTTTCAGTATCTGACGGAAGGTGGTGACGGGTGGCTCGTGCGATTCTGTCCCCGCGACGACAGTCGTCCGCACCTGGAGGGTCAGGTCACCATCGCTCCGGACACACTCATCCACCGCGTGGAATGGTACATCCGGACGGCGGAGCCAGACGAGAGGGCGGGCGGTGTGGCCGTCTTTCCGCCTTCATCCGCCGATGGCTCTCCGCCGCCCCTGCTCCCGACCGAGAGCATGGCGTGGAAGACCCCCCGGGGCGAACACACCATACGAAGGGTGCACTGGTTCGAGGCGTGGACCACGGCTCCCGGAGACTCTGTGCCCTTCCTCCCACGCCGCGGTGCGGAATCGGCGTCGGGCGCAGATCTCGATCCGGGGATTCGCTAGAAGGCTGATCGGAACGCGGAGTCGGAACGCGGGGTGCGGCCGCGCGTAAAGCGGCTCGCCCCTTTCCGATCAGTCTGCTAACTCAGGGAGGTGGATGCCCGGCCACGAGAACCCTATGTTCCCAGGCGTGGCCTCCAAAGCGGGAGACCACCCGAATCCGGGGTTCCTGGCAAGATCGGGGTCCCCGGCCATGCCATTCCACTCCCTCGGGGAGAACGAGTTCATGCCAGACACCCGCGAACGCGGCTCCGGCTGGGGGCGTGTCGATGTTCGGCCTCCGGCCGACCCCTCCGGGCGCAATCCCGGCATTCCACTGGACATGGATCGGGTCGGGACCATTCGACTGAACCGAAGCGCGCTGGAGCGGCGGGCGACTACCCTGGGCACCAGGCGGAGCGTGAAGAAGGAGTGGCAGGCGGCATGGCTCCTCCGGGCTCTGACCCTCATGGACCTGACCACCCTTTCGGGTGACGACACGCCCGGCACGGTGCGGCGCCTGTGCGCGAAGGCACGCAACCCCCTACGCCCGGATCTCCTGGACGGGCTGGAGGTGCGAGAGCTCACCCCGACGGTGGCCGCGGTGTGCGTCTACCATTCCTTCGTGGCGGTCGCGGTAGAGAGCCTCGAGGGATCCAGCATACCGGTGGCAGCGGTCTCCACCGCCTTCCCCCACGGCCTGGCCCCGCTCAGTACGAGACTGGCCGAAATCCGGGCCTCGGTGGAGGCCGGGGCCCGGGAGATCGATGTGGTCATCAACCGAATGCACGTGCTCACCGGAGACTGGGAGGCACTCTACGACGAGGTGCGGGCCTTTCGGGACGCCTGCGGTGAGGCGCATCTCAAGACGATCCTTGCCACCGGCGAGCTGGCCACCCTGACCAACGTGGCCCGGGCGTCGGCGGTCTGCATGATGGCCGGCTCTGACTTCATCAAGACCTCCACCGGCAAGGAGACGGAGAACGCCACGTTGCCGGTGGGACTGGCGATGGTGCGTCAGATCCGGGCCTACGCCGAGGGAACCGGCCACAGGGTGGGCTTCAAGCCGGCCGGAGGAATCCGCACGGCCCGCCAGGCCCTGACCTGGCTCATTCTGATGAAGGAGGAGCTGGGCGATGCCTGGCTAACCCCCGAACTCTTCCGCTTCGGGGCTTCGTCCCTCCTGGGCGACCTCGAGCGTCAGCTGGAGCACCATCTCACCGGGCGGTACTCCGCCTTCCACCGACACCCCATGGCGTAACCCCATGCCCACCATCGCTGAAATCTTCGAGACCATGGAATACGGGCCGGCACCGGAGAGCCCCGACCCCGCGAAGGCCTGGCTCGAGGAGCATGGGCGCCGGTTCGGGCACTTCATCGCCGGGGATTGGACCGACCCTGCCGACGATCAGCTCTTCGAGAGCCGGTGTCCCGCCGACGACACCCTTCTGGCCCATGTGGCGCAGGGAACCCCCGCCGAGGTCTCCCAGGCGGTGGCGGCGGCCCGGGAGTCCTTCCCGGAATGGGCCGGACTGGATGGCCACCGCCGGGCCCGACACCTGTACGCGCTGGCCCGGGGGGTCCAGAAGCACGCCCGGCTCTTCGCGGTCCTCGAGTCCATGGACAACGGGAAGCCGATTCGGGAATCCCGGGACCTGGACATCCCCCTGGTGGCTCGGCACTTCTACCACCATGCCGGGTGGGCTCAGGTTCTGGACCGGGAGTTTCCGGGGCGGCCTCCCCTGGGCGTGGCGGCGCAGGTGATTCCCTGGAACTTTCCCCTCCTGATGATGGCGTGGAAAGTGGCCCCGGCCCTGGCGGCCGGAAACACCGTGGTCCTGAAGCCTGCGGAGCACACCCCTCTCACTGCCCTGCTCTTTGCTGAGCTGGCCCGGGAGACCGGCCTTCCCGCCGGCGTGCTCAACGTGGTCACCGGGGACAGCCGCACCGGAGAGGCCCTGGTCTCGCACGACGACGTGGACAAGGTGGCCTTCACCGGGTCCACCGAGGTGGGTCGCCGGATCCGCGAGGCGACGGCGGGTTCGGGCAAGGCGCTCTCGCTGGAGTTGGGGGGCAAATCCCCCTTCCTGGTCTACGACGACGCCGATCTGGACTCGGTGGTGGAAGGGGTGGTCGATGCCATCTGGTTCAACCAGGGGCAGGTCTGCTGTGCCGGATCCCGGATTCTGGTGCAGGAGGGGGTGGCCGAGACGCTGGAGCGGAAGCTCCGCAATCGCATGGAGACGCTCCGGATGGGGCACCCCCTGGACAAGGCCGTGGACATGGGGGCCATTGTGGCTCCCGTACAACTCGAGCGGATTGCGTCACTGGTGGAGCAGGGACGGCGCGAGGGCGCGCACATCTGGCAGCCCTCCTGGGCCATGCCCGAGGACGGGCTCTTCTATCCTCCCACGCTCTGCACCGACGTGGCGCCGGCCGGAACCCTGGCCCGGGTGGAGATCTTTGGGCCGGTGGTGGCCCTCATGACCTTCCGCACCCCCGACGAGTCGGTGGCCCTGGCCAACAACACCCGCTACGGCCTCGCTGCCAGTGTGTGGACCGAAGATGTGAACCTGGCCCTGGACATCGCCCCTCGAATCAAGGCCGGGACGGTCTGGGTGAACTGCACGAACCTCTTTGATGCGGCTTCCGGCTTCGGAGGGTACCGGGAGAGCGGATACGGGCGTGAGGGCGGCCGGGAGGGTATGGAGGAGTACCTGGGCGCCCGCCGCGATCCCGAGGCGGAAGCGGTTCCCTCGACGGGCTCCCGTACAGGGAGTGCCCCGGCCGGCGGAATCGGGCGGGACTCGGACGGCGCCCCGGGGGGCGCGGCTTCCGAGGACCCGGACGCCCGGTCGTCTGGCATCGCTGCCGAGGGCGTGGGCGTCGATCGGACCGTCAAACTCCTTATCGGTGGTCGTCAACGACGGCCCGACGGCGACCAGGGCCTGGTGGTCGTCAACCCCGCCGGAGACCCGGTGGGCGTCGTGGCCCGGGGGAACCGAAAGGATGTCCGGAACGCCGTGGAGGCCGCCCGCAAGGCGGCGGCCGGATGGCAGGAGGCCCCGGCCCACCTCCGGGCCCAGATCCTCTATTACCTGGCCGAGAATCTGGAGCTTCGTCGACACGAACTGGCCCACCGGCTATCCGAACACACCGGCGTCCCGCCGGACTGGGCGCACCGGGAGGTGGACCTCTCCCTTCGCCGCCTCTTCGACTACGCGGCCTGGGCCGACAAGTGGGACGGCCGGGTTCACGCAACGCCCTTCCGGAACGTGACTCTGGCCATGCACGAGCCGGTGGGCGTCCTGGGGATGGTGGCCTCTCCCGACGCCCCCCTGCTGGGGCTCGTCTCCATCGTGGCTCCTGCCCTGGCGTTGGGCAACACGGTGGTGGCCGTCCCCTCGGAGCGCTATCCGCTGGTGACGGGCGACCTGATCCAGCTCGTGGAGACGTCGGACCTCCCGGCCGGAGCGGTGAACCTGGTTACGGGTCGACCCGGTGAGGTGGTGCCGACCCTGGCGGACCACGACGATGTGGACGGCATCTGGTATTTCGGAGGAGACGAAGCGCTGGCCCGGGAGGTGGAACTCCGATCTACGGGGAACCTGAAGCGGTGCTGGGTCGACCGGGATGCGGCGCGTCGCTGGGCGTCGCCGGTGGAAGGCGCCGGCCATGCCTTCCTCCAGGCAGCCACCCAGGTGAAAAACGTCTGGGTGCCCTACGGGGCTTGATCCCGCCTCCGGGGAGGCCCGCAGCGTGGATCCTCCCCTCTTCCCGATCAGACTGGTACCACCACCAGACTGTTAGCGCCTCACGAACGATCGAGTGATTGGCTGCTGAACGATGACCTCCACGTACTCGCCGGGGCCCGCCGAAAAGGGAGTGGTGGTGTGGGAGCGGGACCCAAGGGGATCCAGACGGAACCGCACCTCCTGGGTCCTAGACCAGGAGACCCCGAAGGTGTTCCGGGTCCTGGGGTTGATGGTGCCCAGCCGTTCTCGCCGGCCCGCCGCCAGCACGGTTACGGTGACATCGAAGCTGGTCAGGTTCTCTACGGTCACCCGGAGTTGACGCTCATCGGCGCCCCGGAAGGGATCCCAGTCTCCCCGGCCCGCTCCCACCACACCGCAGCTGGCCAGCAGGAGCGCGAAAGCGAGGATGGCCGGAAAAGGAAGTCGATTCATGCCAACCTCCTCATGACGCCCATCGCGGGGCGTGTGCCATGCGACTTCCTTGTCATCCCATCACTCTTGCGATGGCGTCGATCTCCACATCGACGCCCTTGGGCAGGCCTGCGGCCTCAACGGTGGAGCGGGCGGGACGGTGGTCCCCGAAATACTCCGCATAGACCCCGTTCATCTCCTGGAACGCCCCCATGTCCGACAGGAAGACCGTGGTCTTGACCACGGTGTGCAACCGGCCTCCGGCCTCCTCCAGAACCGCCTTCAGGTTCGCGAACACCTGGTGGGTCTGCTCGGCGACCGCTCCCGTTTCCTGGTCTCCAGTCTCGGGGTCCAGGGGGATCTGGCCGGAAACGTAGATCCAGCCGTCCACCACGACTGCCTGGGAGTAGGGGCCGATGGCGGCGGGGGCGCGGTCGGTCTGTACTGTCTGAATAGGACTCATCTTTGGAGGCATCTCTTGAGTGGTTGAGTTCGCTTGGCTGGTTTGTGTGCTCGTCCCTGTCCGGTGAGACAACCCCCCGGGCCGCGGAACAACGCCACATGACCTCACGCAGCCCTACCCCGCACCGGGGCGGAAGATGTCAGCGGCCGTCCCGCTCAAGAATCCGGGAGCGGGGTTCGGCCGCGTCCCTCCAGGGGAATGGCCCGAAGCCCGTTGGTACCGTCGGTGCCGTCCAATCCCTCGGCCAGCAGGCGGTCCTGGAGGTTTACCGACACACAGACGTGATTCGGAATCACCGAGACCCGGTCTCCGACCCGGGGACGCCACTCGCTCTCGGACAGGTCCAGGACTCCGTGCTCCTCCGACACTCGGGAGACGGTAACCTCGGGGTGCTCCATCACGATACCGTAGCCACGTCCGCCGGCCCGAAACTCTTCCCGTGCGAGGGCCTTGGACCCTGCGTCCACCACGGCCTGACCCGGCACGGCGATGCTCACCACCGTCGTTTCAACCCGGTACGCCACTTCCGACGCATCACAGACCCCCAGGGCCAGGGTGTCGCGGTCGTGAAAGATGCAGGTGCCGGCACGGATCTCGGTGACGCCGGGGATGTCGTGACTCCGCCAGAGTGTCGGCGTCGACCCTCCGCTGACCACCTCGGGCGAGAGGCCCGCGCTCTCCAGGCGTTCCAGGACCCCCTTGAGGCGCCGGGCCACGGCCTGGAGCTCCGGGCTCTGTTCAGCCGCGGGCTTGCGAATGTGGCCCGGGTAGAAAAGAATACCCTTGAAAGGTGTCAGCTCGGAGGACGAGGCGGCTTCGGCCAGCGTCACGACGTCCGCCGGCTCCGTGAGCCCCACTCGCCCCATCCCTACGTCGATCTCCACAAGCACGGGGACGGATCTCCGAGCGACGGTGGCAGCGTCGCGGACGGTGTCCAGCGCTTCCGGGGAGTCCAGGGCCACGCTCAGGGGGGTGCGGCCCAGAACCTGGGTCAGGCGCTCCCGGCGTGCGACGCCCACCGGCGGGTGGGCCAGGAGGAGGTCGGCTCCCAACGGGGCCATGGCTTCCGCCTCCCGGAGGGTGGCTACCGTGAGCCCGTGAGCCCCCGCTTCCAACTGGATTTGGGCCAAGGTACGGCTCTTGTGCGTCTTGACGTGGGGGCGCCAGGCGAGCCCGTGCTCGGAAAGGTAGCGGACCACCTTTTCACTGTTGGCACGTGCCTGACGCAGATCCACGACGGCTGCAGGGGTTTCCACCAGGTGTCGGGCAGTCAGCTTCTCTGGAACGGATGACATCATGAATTCAGCAGTCGCGGCAG
>SKVI01000050.1 GCA_007129525.1 Gemmatimonadota bacterium
CCAGAGGCAATACGCGGTATTAGCCCAGGTTTCCCCGGGTTGTCCCCCACTCAAAGATAGGTTGGTCACGTGTTACTCACCCGTCCGCCACTCGGCTACAAGGTGCAAGCACCCTGCTCCTCGTGCGACTTGCATGTGTTAAGCACGCCGCCAGCGTTCGTCCTGAGCCAGGATCAAACTCTCCGTTAAGAAAAAGTCCAATCAGCTCTAGAGAACACTGATCTTACGATCGGTGTTCGAAATCTACGTTTCGTTTATCCCACTGGCTCAAAAAGAGCCGTATGGTCAGGACGCAGTGCCTGACCCATGTGGGCCCGCTCGTTTTCTCAAGACCCTGATTTTCAAATAGCTTCCTAAATGCTTTCCGGCGATTTTTGCCTCATCACCGGTCGCCGCTCATCGTCTCCGACTCGCTGCGAGGACATACATTCTAATCGTGCTGAGAGGCGGTGTCAACACCCTTCGTTGAACTTCGTCGTCCGAACTGAATTCTTGCGCTCGAACGCCGGGATTCGCCTCAGGGAGGGTGAGCGACCGGAATCGAACCGGCGACCTCCAGGGCCACAACCTGGCGCTCTAACCAACTGAGCTACGCCCACCATCAAGCCTGTACTCCTCCCGACGGCGGGTCCCCCCGACGGCGAGACATCCAACTTAGAAACACCGGGGGGCCTCGTAAAGACCCTACGTGCCCGCCAGGATGAGCTGCGCTGATCCTGGCGTACACCTTTGAGGAGGACCTACCTACGCGCCCGCCAGGATTCGAACCTGGGACCGTCGGCTTAGAAGGCCGATGCTCTATCCAGCTGAGCTACGGGCGCTCTGTACTGGTGAGTCGACACACCCAGGCAGCCTCTTACCCCAAGGAGCCTTGCAATGCTTCGCTTCGGCAGAAATCGCTGCGTTCGGCCACCGTGGCCTCGGCCCGCGCCCCTCTGTGTTTAGTACGAATGATCGCGGGTGAGTCTTCAACGTAGAAGAGGCCGTCCCGAGAGAATCAGGACGGCCTCTCCTTCGCCGCGCGACTCAGGTCAGTCGAGCTTTACCACGTTCTCGGCAGCGGGACCCTTCTGGCCCTGAACCAGATCGAACTCGACCCGCTCGTTCTCGGAAAGGCTGCGAAACCCCTCGGCCTGGATGGCGGTGTGGTGAACGAAGCAGTCCCGATCTCCTCCGTCGGGCGTGATGAATCCGAAGCCCTTGGCGTCGTTGAACCACTTCACCGTTCCGGTCGTGCGCATGTGTCGTGCTCCCTTACTGAAAATGCGTTCGTCAGGACTTCGGGGACCGCCCTTCGACCCGACGACTCCTGTCCGCGGTTCCAGCCCCCGCGTAGGGCTGCCACTTGGAAGATCCGTCCTCAAGGACGGAGGTGGCGCGATCGTGGCCGGTACCTCGGCTTCGGTCAGCTTCACCAGGGTGGTCCCAGTGGCGCTGCCCACCGTCGCACAGCCCGGCCGTTCCGGTTTGTTTGCCGGAGAGTCTATTGCGCCTCGGGGCACTCTGTCAACAATCCTGCGTGGATCTCCCGGAAGTGGTGAGGAGTCTACAGGGTGATGTGACTCGTCGAGGCCCTCGGATGACCTCCCTTCGGTCGGTGATCCGGGCGGATAACGGTCGTGGGTGATCAACCTAATCGGGGCGCCCGGATGGACCTGCGGTCGCCCCTGGCGATCCTCGGTCGTCTCCGTTCGCTCCCCCCTGGTCGCTCACTCCGGCTCGAACCTGCGGTTCTCATCCGGGCGGAGAGCGGTAGCGGGTGATCAACCTAATCGGGGCGCCCGGATTCGAACCGGGGACCTCCTGCTCCCAAAGCAGGCGCGCTACCGAGCTGCGCCACGCCCCGTGGGGCCCGGATGGGATGGATGGGGAATCCATCGGACCGGACAGTGCCAAGGAAGATACCAGCGTCGGCCCGTCAGGGGTACCGGTACCGGAGGGCCCTGGAAGCACGTGTCCGATCATGGTGACAGGATCGTGCGAAGGGCTGCTCAGGAACCATCCGAGGTGGACTCCGAGCATTCCGGGCATGAGCAGAGCCGGCGAAGGAACTCGAAGGGGTAGATCCCGGTGCTGTGGCCGTCACTCCACTGGAAGGAGAGGGCGTAGCGTCCCACGTAGTTGATCTCCAGGGGGTGGACGCCGGATTCCACGTCCTCGGGCCGCAGGGTCCGCCGGCCCGTCATTTCGTCGACGCATCCGGCGCACGGGCAGGCCAGCCGGAGCTCCCAGGGCGTGAACCGGGAGGTGTGCCCGTCGGCCCACTCGATCTCCAGGGCCGCTGCGTCACTGGTGGGGCCGATGTGCCGAGGGCGAAATCGGTCCTTGTTCATGTGGCCTCCTCTCCGGCTTCCGCCGAGCGGAGATGTGCGCGCACTGCCCGAAAGGCTTGGCCGCGGTGACTGAGTCGGGATTTTTCGGTCTGCGACAGCTCAGCGAACGTCCGTCCCAGGGGCCGGTGGAAGAACAGAGGGTCATAGCCGAATCCGTCCCATCCCCGGGGTCGTCCCAGAATCAGCCCCTCCACAGTTCCCCGGAAGAGTCGGTGGGTACCCGGCTCCTCCACCAGTGCGGCCACGCATACGAAACGTGCCGTCCGGTCGGGGAGCTCCACGTCCTTCAGGAGGCTGAGCAGGTGCTCGTTGTTGAGCTGATCTCGTTCCTGGGCCGACAGGTTCCCTCCCCCGGGAGCGAAGCGCTTGGAGCGAACTCCAGGACGCCCATCGAGGGCGTCCACCTCCAGCCCCGAATCATCCGCCACCGTGGGGAGGCCGCTGGCCTCGCGGAAGTAAGTCGCTTTGGCCAGAGCGTTGTCCTCGAAGGTCTCGAAGGCTTCCACCGCCTCCTCCTCTGGAGACTCCGGGATCCCGGCATCGTTCAGATCCAGCAGACGCAGACCGGGAACCTCGGCCAGAATCTCCCGGATTTCCCGGAACTTGTGTCCGCTCCGGGTGGCCACCAGGAGTCGCATCAGCCGGAGGCCGACGCCAGTTGCTCCCGCTGGGCCTCCACCAGCCGCGCGATCCCCGCGAGAGCCAGGTCCACCAGACCGTCCAGTATGACCCTTTCGAACGGGTCGCCCTCGGCGGTCCCCTGAACCTCTACCAGCCGCCCGTCCGCCGTGCCTACGACGTTCATGTCCAGCTCGGCGGCGGCATCCTCAGGGTAATCCAGGTCCAGGACCGGTCGACCGTCCACCGCCCCCACACTGACGGCCGCCACCGGTTCCCGTACCGGAGAGGCCGGGATCCGTCCCTCCCGCTCGAGGCGTTCGCATGCCAGAGCCAGTGCGACCCATGCGCCGGTGACCGCGGCCGTCCGGGTCCCTCCGTCAGCCTGCAGCACGTCACAGTCGAGGATTACGGTTCGGGGACCGAGTGCCGCGAGGCCGGTGACGGATCGGAGAGATCGTCCGATGAGGCGTTGGATCTCCTGGGTTCGACCACCGGGGCCGTCCCGCTCCCTGCTCCGGCGGGTGTGCGTGGATCGAGGGAGCATGGCGTACTCACCGGTCACCCAGCCCTTTCCACTCCCTTCACGCCACTCCGGGACCCGGTCCTCCACCGAAGCGGTGCACAGGACCCGGGTGTCGCCGGTGGCGATGAGGCACGAGCCCTCCGCGTAGGGGCTCACCCCCGTCTCCAGGACCAGGGATCGCAGTTCGTCGTCGGCTCGTCCGTTTCGTCGCACGAAGTCGCTCCTGAAAGTCTCTGAAGGCAGCACAAGTCATGTCGGTCGGAGGCTGGGCGGTGGCAGAGGGCCTTCCCACCAGCCCTCAGCCCGCCCCTGACCGGTCCTTTCGGTCGACCCGGACCAGGATCTCGTCGGCGCCCATGGCGAGGAGGCGCCGGGCCACCTCGTGACCCAGTGCCTCCGGGTCGTCCTGGGCGCCCGTTTCTTCGGCTCGCACCGCCTGTCGACCGTCGGGCGATGCAACGATTCCCCGAAGGCGCATGCCGCCGCCAAAGGGTAGTCCCATGGCGCCCACCGGAAGCTGGCATCCCGCCTCCAGGGCGTGCATGAGCGAGCGTTCGGCGGTGGTTGCCGCACGGCTCGGTAGATGGTCCAGGGGCCGAAGCGCAGCATGGAGCTCCGTCGAGTCCTGGCGAATGACCACGGCCAGGGCGCCCTGCCCCGGAGCCGGAAGCCAGCTACCCAGCTCCATGTGCTCGTCGATCCGGTCGGTCCAGTCGAGCCGCCGAACCCCGGCGGCGGCGAGGATCACCGCATCGTACCTGCCCTCGTCCACCAGGCGGAGGCGCGTGTCCAGGTTACCGCGTATGCCTCTGAGCTCGAGGTCCGGACGGAATGCCCGGGCCAGCGCCTGCCTCCGAAGCGACCCCGTGCCCACCACGGCACCGGACGGAAGCGACCCCAGGGTGCAGCTCTGGTTCCGGGGACCGATCAGGACGTCCCGGGCGTCTTCCCGTTCCGGAATCGCCGCCAGCGTCACGCCGTCGGCCAGCACCGTGGGCAGGTCCTTCAGGGAGTGTACCGCCAGATCCACCCGTCCATCGAGGAGAGCCAGGTCGAGGGCACGGGTGAAGACGCCCTGACCTCCGATCTCCGACAGGGGCTGATCCTGCACCTGGTCCCCCGCGGTCTCGATCGTGACGAGCTCCACCCCTCGGCCGATCAGCCTTTCGATACGGCGGGCCACCCACCGGCTCTGGGTGGCGGCCAGGACGGATCCCCTGGTGCCCAGTCGAAGTGGCGGGGCGTCCTGTTCGCTCACCAGTTCGACTGGATGCCGTCCACGACGTCCCGGACCAGGCGGTTGATGGCCACCCGACGGCCATCCTCCTCCACTTCCGACGCCTCGATGTACTCGCCCCGGGCGGACAAGCTCGAATTGTCCCAGAGGATCATGTTGTTTTCCCGGTCAATGATCTCGATCTGGACGGTGATGGTGACCTGCCTTTCCAGAACCTCGGCGGACTGCCTGTCGTCACTGGCTCGATACGAGGGAGCATCCACCCCGTAGTTTCGGATCGACCCCCGGACGATGGCATCGGCATACTCCTCGCTTCCCGTGTTGACCCCGAACTGCCGTGGCAGCTCGTCCAGCAGGACCTCGTGGAGCTCCTGGGTCAGCTCGAAACGGGCCGTCTCGTTCTCGAAAGGAACAACCGCCAGGGTGCGGACATGGGGGGGAAGCCCTGCACCGGCCTGGAAGGTGTAGTTGCACGCGGCCAGCATCAAGGCCAGGATCAGGATCCCCGCCGACCACCCGTAGCTATGAGCTGGTCCAGTCCTCAACATGGGTCGAGTCATCTCCGTGGGGTCCAGGTGTCGGACGGATACGATTCAACATGCTCCACGGTGTCCAAAGTGAGCCTCAGTTCCCGGGTCTCTCTCAGGTCACGGTAGGTGGCTTGCCGAGGGAAGCGCTCGCCTTCCACCATGTCGAGCTTCAGATCCTCCACGGCGCGCCCATTGGAGCGACGCACCATTTCCTGCACCCTGGAGCCGGCGAGGCGAACCAGGAGTTCCGAGCTCTGGGTTGGGAGGTACCGCAGTTCGGCCAGGCCGTCTCGATGCCAGCTTCCCCCGGCGAGGCCCATGGAGCGATCGGGTCTGAACACCCCCAGAGAACCCCAGAAGAAGGTGGATTGGGGAAGGAAGCTGGGCTGTCCCTCGGGAACCCGCAGATCCCCGTCCACCAGGGCGGCGGAGGTGATGCGCTCTCCGTTCCGCGCGAAGAGGTCGAGACGGGCACGGTAGGGGGGCTCGATCCGGGCCACGCCCTGCCCCTGCAGCCGCATGCCGGGCTCATTCAGCGACCAGTCGAAGACGAGCCGATAGGGTGCGTCCAGGGCCGACGCCCGCTGAGCGTTCTGGGCCAGCTGGCCCGCGTCCAGGGGGCGTGCGTCCTCGACGCGTTCGCCGCTGGCGCAGGCAGTCATCCCGCCCATTCCCACTGTCAGCAGCAGGACCCAGACGGCGGAAATGGGACCATGGGTCCTTCCGAGGGAAGGTCCGGACATCGGGTTTCGGGGCTCCGTGATCAAAGTGAGATGGGCTCCGGTCGGTTGGTTCGAAGGACTGAGGCTCAGGGTCGAAGCCCGCACGACCCTCGCCGTGAGCGAAACCTTGATATGGTAAGACCCCGGAACGCTGAAGGTAGATCCATTCCAGGCCTTATGAGGGCGGCGGGATGCGTCGTCGGGGTCCGGCTGGCGGCGGCCCCAATTTCCAGTCGGACAAAGATAACCCCCTGTGCTGCCAAAGGTAATGCAGAGGGGGTCGTGAGCCGGGGGAGCGGTGCCGACCTGGCGCCCCGCCCGGCACATGACGAGCGACGCCGGCGCGCCCGGGCAGATCGTCTTTCCCACCCGGGATGCTCCACCTACCTTTCTCCGCATGACCAAGGCACCGGCGTACGTGACCAGCGACATTCATCTGGGGGCGGTCTCCGACGAAACGGAGCGGGCCTTCCGCAACTGGCTCCGATGGGCCGGAGAACGGGCGTCCGCCGTCGTCATCAACGGCGACCTCTTCGATTTCTGGTTCGAGTACCGGACCGTAATCCCACGAGGATATACCAGGACACTTGGGCTCCTGAGCGAGCTGGTGGACCAGGGCGTTCCCGTCCATCTGGTGGGCGGCAACCACGACTGGTGGGGGGGCAACTACCTTACCGATGAGGTGGGAGTGCACTTTCATTCCGGTCCCGTTGAGCTCGAACTGGCGGGACACCGGTGCCTCATCGCCCATGGCGACGGCCTGGGCCGGGGGGACCTGGGATACCGGCTTCTTCGGTTGATCCTGAGGGGTTCGTTGACCAGGTGGGCGTTCCGGTGGCTCCACCCCGACGTGGGCGCCGCCATCGCCCGAAGGGTGTCCCGCACCGAGGTGCGAGCCACCGGTGAGGGAGAGGTACCGCCTGATCGGGTCGCGGAACTGGGACGCTGGGCCCGGGATCGTCTGCTGGAAGATCCCGAGCTGGATGCGGTCCTCCTGGGCCATGTGCATCGCCCCCAGGTCGTGGAGGTGGCTCCGGGCCGATTCTACCTGAACTCCGGAGATTGGCTCCAGCACCGATCCTTCGCCGTGCTCCCTCCCGGGGAGGCCGCCTACCTGGCCCGATGGGACGGAGAGCGCGAGCTCAGCGCCGCCAGGGGCGGGACCCCCATGGAACCCCCACGCTGATCTCCCAGCGTCCCCGGGCCACCGGTCCCGCCTGAATGGTGAGAGGCTCGGGGCGATCCATGAGGTGACCTGAGACGAAGGCGTCGGTGGCACTCAGGAGCAGTATGAAGATGCCTGCCGCCGCCCAGTCTTCCACCTGCTCCGAGCGAGCGTCGACGAGCTCGTCCCACTCCTCCACCCGAGGGTCGGCCTCAGCCAGGATCCGCAACGTGTCCGGCTGGACGATTCCCGACGCCCGGAGCTGGTCGGTTACGGCTCGGATTTCCTCGTTTCGGAACCTTCGAGCCTCCTGGTGGGCGGCCATGGACTTCGAGAGCATCCAGATGGCGCCGGATTGGGCCGCCATGTAGAAGCCACCCCGAAAGTGGGATCCCGTCGCGGCGTGGCCCCATCCCGGGAGGAGCAGCGACCGGACGAACGCTCCTCCGGGGCTCACGTCGGGCACTTCCCCCAGCGCCTCCACGGCCGGGTCCGCCGGCGGGGGGTCGATGGTGTCTCCGACCATGGCGACGAGTGAGGACGCCTTTCCCCATCCGGAGAGGCTCATCGACGGGGCCGGACGTGGAGAGTGGGAGCGGAGCTCACTTGGGGGGTGCACCCCGAGGAGCTCCCCCGGGTCCCAGGGATCGTCCGGGACGGCATCCACCTGGGAGGTGGTGGGTTGGGCCGGTGCCGGCGCCGGGAGAGCCAAGCCGGCGCAAACCACCATCACGGGAATCAGGTGCCGGACTGCCCTCCCGATGTACCGGATCCCATCTTCGGGAATGAAGCTCAGGCCGCGCCCCGCCAGGCCCGTCCCCTCTGTGCTGCCAGGTGCACTTCTGCGCTCCCGGTGGCTCATGCTCCCACCCGGGCCGGATGGCCGGAGGGTTGATCCAGAATCCTCAAGACTTCCGGAACGACTTCGACCTCCAGCCATGGCGAAGGATCAGGCATCAGCTCTCCGTCGAGTTCGAAGTGAAGGGGTGTGTCGTCGGTCGATTGGATCCGGGCCCTGCGGATCTGGTGCATGTGGACCTGGCGGATGTTGCGGTGCGTACCCCGGAGGACGCTGGGAAGGTGCCTCAGCACGCCGGTCAGACCCAGGCCTCCGGCCA
>SKVI01000172.1 GCA_007129525.1 Gemmatimonadota bacterium
ATCCGGGAGGGCCGTCCGGTCCACCACCGGATAGAGATGGGTCAGAACCGTCAGATGGGGAGTCGCGTCCCGGAGCAGGCTCGCCACCGCGGTGGGAGTGAGGTGGACCTCGGCGTCGGCGTCGTCGGCCAGGGCGCACTCGGCGATAAGCAGATCGACTCCATTGAAGAACGACCCCAGCGCCGGAAGGTGCCCCGTGTCGCCGGTATAGCCCACAGCCAGCGACCCGGCATCGAGGCGAAACGCCAGCGCCTCCGGCGTGTGCCGGGCCGGGTGGGTCCGGAGGCGCAGGCCCGCACCTCCCTCAGCCCAGTCGTCTTCCGCCTCGAGCTCCACCACCTCCACCGGAAAGCCGGGATCCAGAATGAAGGGTCCGTAGACCTCAGCCAGAAGTGTGAGCCTCCGGCGAAGCCCCCGGGGGCCCAGAATGGTGAGCGCATGCTCGCGCCGGTCGGCCGCGCCGTGCTTCAACGCCCACAGGAGGGCCGGCAGGTCCCCGAAATGGTCCGTGTGAAAGTGGGAGATGACGAGGTGGCTCAGCTCCCGCCACCGCACCCCGTGCCGCTGCATCCCGTGGACCACGCCGCTCCCACAATCCCAGAGCAGCCCGAATCCCGAGCCCTCCACCAGGTGTGCCGGCGACCGGTGCCGGTCATCGGGCAGGAGGGTTCCCGACCCCAGAATCGTCACTTCGAGGCCGCCTGCGCCCTGGTCCTGGTCGTCAGAGGAAGAGCTGGGCGACTCCAACTCAGACCGGGGCACCGCTTACCTCCAACGCCTCGTCCAGCTGCACGCCCACGATGGAACTCACCCCCGGCTCCTCCATGGTCACCCCATAGATCCAGTCGGCGGACTCGATGGTCCGCGGATTGTGGGTGATGACGATGAACTGGGTCTGGTCCTTGAACTCCTGCAGGAGCCGGATGAAGCGCCCGATGTTGGACTCGTCCAGAGGTGCGTCCACCTCGTCCAGGACGCAGAAGGGTGAGGGCTTCACCAGGTAGATGCCGAAGAGAAGGGCCAGGGCGGTGAGCGCCCGCTCCCCTCCGGAAAGGAGGTCGATACGCTGGGTTCGCTTCCCCCGGGGGGAGGCGTGGATCTCGATGTCCGATTCCAGCGGGTCGTCGGGCTCCGCCAGCCACAGATCGGACTCTCCACCCTGGAAAAGGCGGTGAAAGGTGGCTCGGAAGTTCTCGCGGACCCCTTCGAAGGTCTCATTGAACAGCCTGGTGGCCGTCTGATTGATCTCGCGAATGGCCGAGCGAAGATCGTTCCGGGCATCCACCAGGTCGTCTCGCTGATCCCGGAGGAAGGCCAGGCGGGTGGACTCTTCCTCGTGCTCCTCCACCGCCAGCATGTTCACCGGCCCAAGGCGATCCAGCTTCCGGACGATCTCGTGCAGCTCCTCCTGCAGCCCGTCGAGTTCACCTTCCACCGGCTCGGCTTCGTCCATGAGACGCTCCAGGGGCCGTCCCCACTCCCCTTCCAGCCGATCCTGGATCCGGCCGAGCTTTCCGTCCAGCTCCCGGGCCTCCAGCTCGAGTCGGTGACGCACCTCCGACGCCTCCCGCTCCCGGCCCCGGGCCTGGCGGATCCGCTTCTCGGCGTCGGTCAGCGACTCGTGGAGCGACTCGAGGGCGGCATCCCGCTCCTTCAACCTGGTCGTGGCTTCATCCCGCTCCTGGAACAGCCTGTGGGTTTCCTCCTCGCCCCGGGCACGCACCTCGGCGACGGCTTCCAGCTCGGCCTTCAGGCGCTCCTCTTCCCGGTCCAGGGACTCCAGTCGCTCGCTGGCCTGTCGGGCGGTTCGCTCCAGCTCCCGGCCCCGCTCCTCCAGTCGCCTCACCTCACCCTCCAGGCGGGTCTCCTCGACGGCCAGGGCCGAGACCCGGGATCGAACCTCCTCCCACTCCTCCTCCACCGTCTCAAGACGGCTTCTGGCCCGGGTTCGTTCCTCGTTCAGGGTCTCCTCCTGGCGAGCCAGCTCCGTCCGCTCCGACCGGGCCGCTTCGGCTCGCTCCAGCGCCCGGGTACGCCCCGTGGCCGCCGCCTCCGCCTGCCGTTCCAGCTCTTCCAGGGTGCGGGACATGCGGAGACGCTGCCGGTCCCGCTCCTCTTCGGTGGACCGAGCCTCCCGGTGATCGTCCTCCACCTCCCGGAGCTCCCTGCGGGTCTCCTCCAACCCGCCCTCCGCCTCCCGGAGAGCCGATCGGGCCGTTTCCCTGGCTTGCCGTCGGCTCTCGGCCCAGCGGCCGGCTTCCTTGGCCTCCGCCTCCAGCTTCCGAAGCTCCTCCTTCCGCTCCAGAAGGCCCGTGGCTCCAAGCGGGTTGCCGAGGCGCAGGAGGCCACTCCGGGTCCTGGATGTTCCGTCGGGGGCCACCCGATCACGCCGGGGCACGGCCTGGAAGGCCTCCCATTCCCCTTCATCGCCCGAAGCGTCCACCAGGTCCACTCCAGCCAGGAGAGCCTGCACCCACGGGGCTCCCTCGCCCTTCGTCTCCACCTGCTCCAGGAGCGTGCCTCCTTCCCCGACCTCCCCTACGCCGTCCAGGGGAAGCAGGATGAGCCCCCCACCGCCGGACCACTCGTCCCGGAACCACCGGTGCACCCGCCGTGCGGCGCGGGCGTCCCGGACCACCACACCACGGCTCACTGCGCCCAGGTAGGCCTCCACCGCCGACATGACCGGCGCCGGCGCAGACAGGCAATCAGCCAGGACCCCCAGGACCCCGTCGGGCCCGTGGGCCAGGAGTGCCTTCAGCACCGGATCCATACCCTCGCGGTCCCGCTCCATGCGCTGCAGGGCCGACATCCGGGTGCCCAGGGCCGACGCCTCGTCCTGAGCGGCGATCTCGGCCTCCCGGGCCGCCTCGAGCTCCTGCCTCGCCTTCTCCACCTCCTCCTCCCGGAGGGCCACCTGGGATCGCAGCTCCTCGGCCCGGGCAGCCAGGGTCTCCACCCGGTCGGTGAAGAGATCTCCCTGAGACCGGAGCTCGCCCAGCGCCTCCCGGGCCCGGGTGAGCTCCTCGTCAAGGTGGCTCACCCGGGCCGCCAGCTCAGCGGCCTGGGACTCGGCGGCGTGGGCGTCCCCCTCCAGCTGGGCCATCCGGCGGGTCACCTCCCGTTCCCGGTCCTCCAGGGCGCCGGCAAGCTTCCTGGCCTCCAGGAACCGCTCCCGGACCTGGTCCGCTTCCTCCCGACTCCCGGCCACCTTCTCCTGGAGTGCCTCCAGAGCCTCCCTCTCCCCTGCCAGGTGCGCCGACAACTCGTCTTGTTCGGCCTGGGCCCGGTCCGCCCGGAGCCTCGCCTCGCTGCGTTCCTCCTCGATCTGCTCGAGGCGCCGCCGGGCATGCGTCTTCCGCTCGGCCGCCACGGCCAGCTCCCGTTCCCAGCGCACCAGCTCCGTTCGAAGCGACTCCACCCGGGCCGCCGCCTCACCTCGGGCCCGTTCGGCCTCAACCTGATCTACCCGGAGGGCCTCGACCCGGGCCTCCGCCGTGGCCACCTCTGCCTGCAGGCTCTCGCCCTCCTCCAGCTCGCCGTCCAGGAGTCGACGCACCTCGGCCAGCCTGTTGTGGTGCTCATCGAGGCGACTCCGCGCCACCGTCATCTCCACGTCCAGGCGCCGCTTCCGGAGAGCGTGGTAGCGCTCCGCGCGCCCCTTCTGCCGGGCCAGCGAGCGAACCTTGCTCTCCACCTCGCCGATGAGGTCCTCCAGGCGCTGCAGATCCGTCTCGGCCCGCTCCAGCCGCCGTGATGCCGCCTTCCGTCGGTCCTTGTACTTGCCGATTCCGGCCGCCTCCTCGAAGAGTGAGCGGCGCTCCTCAGCTCGATCCGAAAGGATGGCGTCGATCATCCGATTCTCGATGACCGCGTAGGCGTTGGCCCCGAGCCCCGTATCGCGGCAGAGCTCCTGGATGTCGCGTAGCCGGCACGAGGAGCGGTTGAGCTGGTAGTCCGACCCTCCGTCCCGGTAGACGGTTCGGGCGATCTCCACCTCTTCGAAGGGCACCGGCAGGGCACCGTCGGGATTGGCCAGCTCCATGGTCACGGACCCACGGTGAACGGGTCGTCGGTTCACCGTTCCCTGAAAGATGGCCTCCTCCATCTTCGCTCCCCGGATCGCCGAGGGCCGCTGCTCACCCAGCACCCACCGTACCGCGTCGGAGATGTTGGACTTGCCGCAGCCATTGGGACCCACGATGGCGGTGATCCCGTCGTGGAAGGCGATCTCGGTCCGATCTGCGAAGGATTTGAAGCCGTGGAGGCGAAGGGTCTTGAGCTTCATGAACTCCAGGAGGGATGGCCGGGATGGAGGGCGGCATCGACAGGAGGCGTGAGACCCGGCACCTCCAGGAGTCCAAGAAGCGCTGCGACCACGACACCGCCCACCAGCAGGAGCAGAAGAAGGATCAGCACCACCCCGAGCACGGAGACCCTCCGCTTCACCGGTCGTGGCTCGAGCCCGGAGCTCCGGGAGCCCCCCGTCCCTGCCTCGCCGGGCGGGACCTCGGCCTCCGGCTCAGCGCCGGTGGCCGGGGCACCCGAGCTGTCCTGGACACCGGTTCGGGAAGTTGAAGCGCCCACAGCTGCCCCCTCGTCAGGCGAGGCTTCGTCCGTGGTCCCCGCCGGGTCGACGGGAGCCTCTTTCTCTGCCGCGGCAGGATCCTCCCGATTCGCGGCGGGAGCGGCGCCGGCCGCGTCGCTCCGGGGCGGATGCAGCACCACATGCTCCGGAGAGACCCCTCCGGTAGAGGCAGACAGGGCTGTACGAAGGCGAACCACGCGGTCGCCCTCGCCTGCCAGAGAATCGGCCCCGGGGGTGCCGCCAGGAAGGTAGAGGAGGACCGTGGCGCCCGACTCCCGACAGGCCGAGAGGACGGACCGCCAGCGGGGATGCCGAAGCACCGACGAGGGATCGGCCACGGCCGTTCCGGCCGAAGCAAAGAGAAACCCCTCCTCCCTGGTGCGAGCCATGCGAGCGGGAGACACCCCGTAGAGCACGGCGTCGGCCACGCCTTCCCCATTGGGTTCGTCCAGGAGCGCGTGGAGTACCGGATCAGCCAGGTTCGCGTCCACGAGGAGCACGCGGTGCCCGGCGTCGCTCCATTGCCGAGCCAGCGCCACCGCCGCCCGGGGCGCCCATCCGCTCTCCCGGGTGGCCGGATCGGCCAGGAGGGCCAGCACCCGTCCGGCGTCACTGTCATCGGTCAGCGATGCGCCCAGGGCCTCAGGGAGCCCGTCGCCATCGATGTCGAAGGGTACCACGTTGTGCAGATCGGACGACATGGCCATCACCTGTCTGGAAGTCCCGACGACCGCACGGTCCCCCCGCCGGTCGCGTCAGACCCCGCCCGGAAACCGGACCGATCCCCGAACGGACTCGTCACCGGGGCCGAAGGTAATGCTCCGCTCCGATGCGGGGCAATCGGAACGCGACATCGCCCACGACCTCAATCCTCGAACAACCGGGTGGGGGCGTCGCCCCAGAGCACCTCGAGCTGGTAGAATTCGCGGGCGCTGGTGTGGAAGATGTGCACCACGAAGTCGAAGTAGTCGATGAGGACCCACCGTCCGTCCCGCAGCCCTTCCACGTGGCTGGGCCGCACCGACTCCTTCTTGAGCTCGTCGATGACGTGATCGGCGATGGCCTTGACCTGGATGTCCGACTTGCCGGTAGCCAGGAGGAAGAACTCCGTAGCCGTGGAGATCTCCCGCAGGTCCATCCCCAGAACGTCTTCCGCCTTCCGCTCCAGCGCCAACTCCGCCGCCCGCACGAGCCCAGGGGGGAAGTCGATGGCCCCGGTCCCGGATTCCGCAGGCTCCACACCCATGCCGTGACTAGTCTTCCTGTCGCTCGACACGGACCTCCACCTCGACCTGGACCTCGTCGTGAAGCAGGATCGGAACCTGGTACAGGCCCACTTCCTTCAGGGGTTCCTCCAGCGATACCTGCCGGCGGTCCACCTCGAAGTCCAACGAGCCCTCGTTCAGGCGTCCGGCCACGTCGGCGACCGACACCGAGCCGAAGAGGCGTCCCTCGTCCGAGGCACGCTCCAGGAAGGTGAGCGACACGCCCTCGAGCTGAGAAGCACGCCGACGCGCCTCCAGGTAGTCCCGGCGAGAGCGCTCCTCGGCCTGTTTCCGTTCCTCCTCGATCTTCTTGAGGTTCGCCTCAGACGCTTCATAGGCGAGCCCCTGCGGAAGAAGGAAGTTGCGGGCGTAGCCCGGCTTTACCGACACGACCTCCCCGGACTCACCGAGGTTCTCGACCTGCTGCTTCAAAATGACCTTCATTCGTTGACTCCTTGAGCATCTAGTCCGATTCGACCGCGTTCGGAGGGCTTCGCCGACTCCGAAGGTCGAACCACGAATCGCCCACGCCCAGGGCCATGGCGCCGGCCAGGAGCAGCGGAGGGGCCAGAATCGCCGCTACTCCCACGAGAATTCCACTCGTCAGGGATATCCCTCCCTTGAGGAAGAGGGCGACCCCCATTCCTCGCAGGACATACAGCCCTCCCATGAACACAATGAGGTTCGTCCCCAATCGACCCCACCCCTCGGTCCAACCGGCCACGGCCACCAATGCGAGGCCGCCCACCAGCACCCAGATCAACACATCCGGAAACCGGAAGAGGCGGAGAGGACCCAGCCCCCGGTCCGTACCTGCCGCCAGTCTCAGGTGCAGCCACCACGCGACGCCCAGAGCCGCCACGGTGGCCAGCGCCAGCAGAGCCGGAAACACCAGCCCCTGGAGCTCCGCCGTGCGAACCACCGCATCGGCGAAGGCCTGCCCCATGCCGTTGCCGGCCCCTTCCAGGCGGCCTCCCAGCAGGTCCAGCGTGGCGGCGGCTCCAGAATCGAGTCGGGCCTGGATCCGGCTCTGCGCAACCTCCCACCCGCCCATGAACAGGAGCGTTCCGGCGGCCCAGGCCGCGGCGCCCCCCACGCTGAGCAGGGAACGCTGCACCAGGGGAAGTCCGGGCCAGGCCATCGTCACCGCCACGAAGCAACCCCCTGCCAGGATCGTCCAGCCCCGTTCCAGGTGCCAGAGCCCCTCCGAGGGCGCTCCGGCAAAGATGAGGGCGAAGACCACGGCACCGGCCAGCAGGCTTCGGAGCTGCGGACCGGGCGCCAGGAAGCTCAGGAGGGCAAAGGGCACGCCCACCAGGACCAGCGGATGCCCCACCGCAAGGGCCAGCACCAGGACGAAGAGTCCCAGGGGTCGCAGCCACCGTCCACCGGCCGCCTGTTCCCGGGCCATGGAACGTTCCTCCATGGTCCGGGCCTACCGGACCGGGTTGCGCGTCATCGCCGATGCGTCGGACTCCCTTCGCACACCTATCGGTCGTGGTGCCGCACGTAGGGGAGAAGGGCAAGAAAGCGGGCTCGCTTCACCGCCGTGCCGAGATCCCGCTGAAACCGGGCCGTCACCTTGGTGGTGCGCTTGGGAAGAATCTTGCCCTGCTCGGTGATGAAACGCGACAGGGTGGAGACGTCCTTGTAGTTCAGCACCTCGATCCGGGGCCCTTCCACCCGACGCCGCCGACCTCGTCCGCCGGCAAACTCCGGGGGGGAGTCGTCGTCCTCGTCGAGATCGTCGTCGTCCTCGTCGAGATCGTCGTCGTCCTCGAGGTCATCGTCATCGTCGTCGTCGTCGTGGTCACCACCATCGGCGGCGCCCTCCGCCTCGAACACCTCTGCCATGATGGACATCCCCGAAGTGGGCTCGCCCTCGCTGACAATCACGAGAAACCGCATCAGTTCCTCGTCGAGCTTCAGCAGGCGTTCGAACTCGCTGAGGCTGCCGGGCTCGGTGGCGAACTGCGCCACCACGTAGTAGCCCTGGTTCTGGTCCTGGATCTCGTACGCGAGCTGGCGTACTCCCCAGTGGTCCACTGCGGTCACCTCGGCGCCCTTCGGCCCCGAAACCACATCGTGAAAGCGCTCGAGCTTCTCGTCCACCGTCTCCTCGTCAAGCGAGGGGTGGAAGATGTATACGACCTCGTAATTCTTCATAGGCGTGCCAGGTCCCTCGGTCCGTTG
>SKVI01000257.1 GCA_007129525.1 Gemmatimonadota bacterium
TCACTCCGGGCAAGGGAGGGCAGACCTTCGAGACCGACGATGGGGGCTCGGTCCCCATCTTCAACACCGTGGAGGAGGCCGTCCAGAAGGAGGGGGCCAACACCTCGGTGATCTACGTGCCACCGGCCTTTGCGTCCGGGGCCGTCATGGAGGCCGCCGACGCCGGGATCCAGTTCATCGTGGCCATCACCGAAGGTATTCCCGTCATTGACATGACCCGGACCTACACCTTCGTCCAGGACAGGGGTGCACGCCTTCTCGGGCCCAACTGCCCCGGCGCCATCACCCCCGGTGTGGCCAAGGTGGGGATCATTCCGGGCCAGATCACGACGCCGGGACCGGTGGGCGTGGTCTCGCGCTCCGGAACCCTGACCTACGAGGCGGTGAATCAGCTCACCGAAGCCGGAATCGGCCAGACCACCTGCGTGGGAATCGGCGGCGATCCCATCATTGGTACCAACTTCATCGACACCCTCCAGGCCTTCTCCGACGATCCGGATACCGAGGCAGTGGTCATGATCGGCGAGATTGGCGGCACCGACGAGCAGGAGGCGGCCCGCTGGGTGAAGGAGAACATGGAGATTCCCGTGGTGGGCTTCATTGCCGGACAGACGGCGCCTCCGGGCCGCCAGATGGGGCACGCCGGCGCCATCATCTCGGGATCGGCGGGTACGGCCGAGGAGAAGATGCGCGTGTTCGAGGAGAACGGCATCAGGGTAGCCAAGCGGCCGGTGGACATCCGTACCCTCATCCAGGAGGAGCTGGGCCTCTGAGGTCCGTCCCCTTCGGGGGCGGATCCGGGGTCCGGTCCGGATCATGAACCTGGGTGATCTCCTCAGCGCCGACCGAATCCGGGTACCCCTGCGGGGACGCACGGTGCGGGAGGGGTTCGGGGAACTCAGTGCCCTCCTTCCCTCCGGGGGGCCGCCCCCCACGGCCCTGCCCATGGACGCCGTCGTCGCCAGTCCCTCCGGTCACTCGCGGCTCCTCATCGTAGGGGACGCCGGAAGCCCTTCGGCCCCGGCCGTGGCAGTGGGGGTGGCACCCCGGCCCTTCCAGGTGGAGGACCCTGACGATGCGTCGAAGGCGCCGGGGGGCCGGATTCTGGTGCTGGTCACCGGACGTGGGCTGAGTCGGGAGGCCCGCTTCCGTATCGAGTCGATTTTCTTCGATCCGAAGGTGGAGAGCGCGCTCCTGCGGGCCGGGGGCGCCTCCCAGATCCTGAGCCTTCCCAGGCTGGCGGCCCACGAGCTTCAGAAGCCGCTCAAGGTCCGGGACGTGATGGTTCCCCTCTCCTACCGGATCTATCCCGACACGCCCCTGGACGAGGTGCTGGACCTCATGGTCCGGCGGCGCCTCAGTGCCGTTCCGGTGGTGGGGGAGGGACTGCAGGTCCTGGGCGTGATCTCGGCGGCGGAGATCCTGAAATACGGGATGCAGGCGGGAGTCCCCCCCGCCGGCGGGAAGCGGAAAGGGGACGAGACCCCCACGGCTCGCGACATCATGAGCCGGTCCATCATGTGCGTCACCGAAGATGAGTCGCTGAGGGATGCCGCGCAGCGAATGGCCACCCGGAATGTGGCTCAGCTGCCGGTCGTACGAGAAGGCGAAATCGTGGGCTTTCTCACCAGAGGGGGTGTCCTCTCTGCCCTCTTCGGAGATGTGGGAAACGAGCCCCATGACCGTGAATCCGTAACCGAGACGATCAGATGAAGCATACGCTGGCCATCATCAAGCCCGACGCCGTGGCGGCGGGACGCACCGGAGCCGTACTGGCGCACCTGGAGGAAGCTGGGTTTCGGATCCGGGCCCTTCGCATGACCCGGCTGAACCCGGACCAGGCCGAGGCCTTCTACTCCGTTCACCGGGAGCGTCCGTTCTTCCAGTCGCTGGTTTCGTTCATGACCTCTGGGCCCGTGATTCCCATGGTCCTGGAAGGGGAGAATGCGGTGCCCCACCTGCGGGAGGTCATCGGCGCCACCGATCCCGCCGAGGCCGCCGAGGGCACCCTCCGCGCCCTCTACGCTGAGTCGAAGGAGCGCAACGCGATCCACGCCTCCGACTCTGACGAGAACGCCAGGGCCGAGATCGCCTTCTTCTTCAGCAGGGCGCAACTTCTGGGACTCTGATCTCCATGGTCGAGAGGGACGCGGAACTACAGCGCGTCGCCGTCGTGGGAGCGGGAACCTCGGGCCGGGGCGTGGCCCGGGTTCTGGCGTCCGCCGGGATCGAGGTTCGCCTGGTGGAGCGTACCGCCGATACCCTGGCCCGCTCTCTGGAAGCGCTTCGGGAGACCATGGACCGGGACATCGGGCGATGGGCCCTCACCGACTCCGAGCGGGACGCCGTGCTGGCCCGCATCGAGGGGGTGGTGGGCCCCCCGGAGCTGGAAGGGATCCAGGTGGTCTTCGAGTCCATCACGGAAGACCGCAAGGAGAAGCTCGCGCTGCTTCGAGAGTTGGACGAGCGGGCCCCCGCCGACTGTGTCTTCCTTCTGAACACCTCCACCCTGTCCATTACCGCCCTGGCCGAGGCGGTCTCCAGCGCCCGGCGTCCCCTGATCCTGGGGCTTCATTTTCTGCACCCGGTGGCCCGGATCGGCCTGGTGGAGCTGGTGCGAGGACGGGAGTCCGGCGAAAGGGCCGAGCGCGTGGCCCGAACGCTTGCCCGTAGGCTGGGCAAGGAAGTGATGGAGGTGGCGGAGTACCCGGGGTACGTCACCAGCCGTCTCACGTTGGCCCTGATCAACGAAGCGGTGCACCTGGTCATGGAGGGAGTCGCCACCCGGGACGCGGTGGATCGGGCCATGAAGCTTCGGCTCGGGTCCACCCACGGCCCGTTGGCTCTGGCCGACGAGATCGGTCTGGACTCGGTGCACCGGGCACTGCAGTCCCTCTGGGGCGAACTGGGCCTGCCGCAGTTCAGGCCGGCCCCGCTGCTCAGGCGTATGGTCAGCGAAGGCTGGCTGGGTGAGAAGTCCGGGCGCGGCTTCTATCGCTACACCGAGAGCGGGCGCCGTCGTGCCGAGAAGGAGGACCTCACCGAGCCCAGCCTCACCCGGCTCCTGGAGACCGGGAGCGCCGATGAGGAGGAGCGGACCCCGTGAAGGTGATGGTGCTGAACTCCGGCTCCTCGTCCGTGAAGTACCAGGTGATGGACACCGCCGCCGACAAAGCACTGGTGGTGGGGCAGGTGGAGCGTATCGGAAGCGCCGGCGCCATTCTGAGCCAGGAGCGGCCGGCCGACGGAATCCGGGCGAAGGAGACGGGCCAGATTCTGGATCACCGGGATGCCATTCACGCCATCCTGGAGCTGGTGCGGGATCCGGATCGAGGTGGGCTCGCACCGGACGACGCCATCGAGGCGGTGGGCCACCGGGTGGTGCATGGCGGGGAAGCGTTCACCGGCGCCGTGGTCATCGACCCCGAGGTGGAGGAGCGGATCCGGGATTCCATCGACCTGGCCCCCCTCCACAACCCCCACAACCTGGCGGGGATCCGGGCAGCCAGAAGCGAGCTTCCGGACATTCCCCACGTGGCGGTGTTCGACACCGCCTTCCACGCCAGCCTTCCGCCCCGGGCCTTCCATTACGCTCTGCCCTACGTGCTCTACCATCGGCACCGGATCAGGCGGTACGGATTTCACGGAACGAGCCACCGGCACGTGCTGCGACGCTCAGCCCGGCTCCTTGAGCGGGATCCGGAGGCGATCCGCCTCATCTCGCTGCACCTGGGCAATGGAGCCAGCGCCTGCGCAATCAGAAACGGACGATCACTGGATACCTCCATGGGATTCACTCCCCTGGAGGGCCTGGTCATGGGAACTCGGTCCGGTGACGTGGATCCGGCGGTGGTGCTCCACGTCATGGCGCGGGAAGAGGTGTCGGCCTCCGATGCAGGGGGGATGCTGAACAAGCACTCCGGACTCCTGGGACTGTCGGGCATCTCCGGAGACATGCGGGACCTCCTGCAGGAGGAAGCGGGCGGAAGCGAACGAGCCCACCTGGCGCTGGACGTCTATGTCTATCGGATCCGGAAATACATCGGGGCCTACGCCGCCGTTCTTGGCGGTGTAGATGCGGTGGCCTTCACCGGAGGGGTGGGCGAAAATGCCCCATCCATCCGGAGTCGAGCCCTGGAGGAGCTCGAGTTCCTGGGGATCCAGTTGGAGCCCGAGGTCAACGACGAGTTGGTGGGTGGAAGGGAGGGGGACTTCAGCCGAGGGGACGTCTCCCTGCTGGTGATCGGGAGCGGAGAAGAGCTCACCATTGCCCGGGAAACGGAAGAAGCGCTGCACGGCGTCGACAACGGCGGCGCGTGAGTTTCCGGGCACCAGATGACCCGAAGTTGCTCCTCCGCAGAAACATTGACAGATTGACCCATCTGCATCACCTTTACAGGTCTATGCTCAGGGTCAACTTGATGGATCTGGACCGGGACGGCCCGGTCCGGATGAAACGGGACATTGCACCGGATTCGCCGGCGTGGGAAGGCATCGAACCGGAGTTCGCCGGTCCCGTCGAATTGGATCTGACCATCAGTGCCACCGCCACGGGGCAGGTGCTGGTTCGTGGCACCATCAGTGCCGCGTTCCAGCGTCAATGCCGCCGATGCCTGGCGGACGTGATCGACGAGGTGAGCCAGGAGTTGAACCTGGTGTGGGTCCTGAGGGACGAGTTCCCAGGCGCTGAGGAAGAGGAGACGGAGGCCGAGGGCGTGCGGGTATTGGAGTTGACGAACAACGAGTTGGACCTGGGCCCCGCGCTCCGCGAGGAGCTGATTCTGGCCATCAAGCCGTTCGTGGAATGTTCGGACACGTGCCAGGGCCTGTGCCCCGTCTGCGGGGTGAACCGAAACGAAGAAACCTGTGACTGCACCCTGGAAGAACCCGACCCCCGCTGGGACGTTCTCCGGGCGCTAAGTGAAGACTAAGGGAGAAGTCCGATGGCAGTCCCCAAGAAACGTACGTCCAAGCAACGCAAGCGGAAGCGGCGGACCCACTACAAGGCCGGCGCAGTGGTGACGCACACCTGCCAGCGGTGCGGCGACCCCAAGCAGCCCCACCGGGTCTGCCCGACCTGCGGCTACTATCGCGACGAGCAGGTCATCGAGGTCGACATCGACTGAGGGCGGTCACTTGCGGATCGCCCTCGACGCGCAGGGAACGGATCGGGCTCCGGCAAGCGAGATCGCCGGAGCTGTTCAGGCCCTGACTGACCGGGACGACCTCACCGTCGTGCTGGTGGGGGATGAATCGGCCATCCGGTCCGAGTTGGCCCGTCACGACGACGCGCCGACGGACCGGATCGAGGTCGTGCACGCACCGGAGCGGATCCTGCCCGGTGAAGCTCCGGCTTCCGCGGTACGCCGCCGTCCCGACTCCTCCATCGTCAGGGGCGTTCGTCTCCAGAAGGAACGGAAGGTGGAGGCCTTCGTCAGCGCCGGTTCGACCGGGGCGGTGATGGCGGCTTCGCTGATACTGCTTCGCCCCCTTCCCGGGGTGGCCCGTCCGGCCATCGGCACCCTTCTGCCCACCTCTGGTGCCCCGACCCTCATGCTGGATTCGGGGGCGAACGTGGATTGCAAGCCCCAGCACCTGTTGGAGTTCGGCCGACTGGGGACCGTATACGCCCAGGACCTCATGGGTATCGAGCAGCCCCGAGTGGCCCTCCTCAATATTGGAGAGGAGCCGGAGAAGGGCGACGAGCTGGCTGTGGAGGCCCACCGCCTCCTGGCGGAGGCGGAGCTCAACTTCGTTGGGAACGTGGAGGGCCGCGACATCATCGGCGGCGCCTGTGACGTGCTGGTCTGTGACGGCTTCGTGGGCAACGTGCTCCTGAAGTTCTACGAGTCGGTGGCCGAGTTCATCATCGGGCTCCTGGACCGGGAGATGGACCGGATGGGAGCTCAACTCGAAGTGGAGGAGGTCTTCCGGGTCCTCGACTACTCCGAGTACGGGGGAGCGCCACTCCTGGGGGTGAACGGAGTGTGCATCATCTGTCACGGAAGCTCGCCCCCCAAGGCCATTCGTAATGCCGTTGAGGTGGCTACCCAGGCGGTGGAATCCCAGATGGTGATGCACATTGCCAGGGAGTTGGCTCAGCCGGAGGAAGCTTGAAGGCTCACCTGCCCGACCAGGTCCCACCCGTCTTCGTCTGCAGCGTTTTTCGTTCATAGCCACGAGGTTTCTCCATGTCGACGGCGTATCTCTTTCCCGGTCAGGGTTCTCAGGAAGTGGGGATGGGGCGGGCCCTCGCCGAAGCCCATCCGGTGGCCGCCCGGACCTTCGAAGAAGCCGACGATACACTGGGCGTATCGCTCAGCCGGGTCATGTGGGAGGGCCCGGAGGACGAACTGGTGCAGACACAGAACGCTCAGCCCGCCATCCTGGTGCACTCGGTGGCTGTGCTACGGGTGATGGCCGGAGGCGTGGAGCCCGTCATGGCCGCCGGTCATTCCCTGGGCGAGTTCTCTGCCCACGTAGCCGCCGGAACCCTTGGCTTTGCCGACGCGCTGACCGCCGTCCGGCGGAGAGGGGAGCTCATGGCTCAGGCCGGACGGGAGCGGCCGGGCACCATGGCCGCCGTGCTGGGAATGGATGACGACGCGGTGAAGGAGGTCTGTGCCCAGGTTTCCACCGAGACCTCCGTCGTGGTCACGGCGAACCTCAACTCGCCGGGGCAGGTGGTGGTCTCCGGCGATGTGGATGCGGTGGAGCGATCGATGGAGGCCCTCCGGGAGGCGGGTGCGAAGCGGGTGGTACCCCTCAACGTGTCCGGAGCCTTCCACTCGCCCCTCATGGAGCCGGCGCAGGGGGGATTGCGTCAGGCGCTGGAGTCGATAAAGTTCGACCGACCCCGCTTCCCGGTGGTGTCGAACGTCACCGCGACGCCGGAAGACGATGGCCCCCGGGCGCGGGAGCTCCTGGTGGAGCAGCTTACATCGCCGGTTCGTTGGGCGGAATCGGTGGGCACCATGGTAGAGGAGGGGGTGGAGCGCTTCCTGGAGCTGGGTCCGGGGTCGGTCCTCACGGGACTGAACCGGCGGAACGCCCGGGGGGTTCCGTCCGAGGCCCTGGGGACGCCAGAGGATCTGGCCGGCCTGGGGCTCTAGAGAAGTCCGCGAGGGAGTGGTACAAGAGGCGAACCTGAACGACCAGGGAGGGGGAGGGGATGGCTCAGGAGCTCGAAGGAGACGTCGCACTGGTGACGGGTGGCTCCCGTGGCATTGGCCTGGGGATCGCCCGGGCCCTGGCGGAGGGCGGAGCCGCCGTGGCCATCATCGGCCGGGGAGAAGAGAGGGCGCAGGAGGCTGCCGACTCGCTTCCGGGCTCCGGCCATGGAGCGTTCGGATGCGATGTCTCCGACCCGGGTCAGGCGGCGGAGACGGTAAAGGCGGTGGAGGCCGCCCTGGGCGGCGTCTCCCTCCTGGTGAATAATGCGGGGATCACCCGAGACAACATCCTCCTGCGTCTGAAGGATGAGGACTGGGATGAGGTCATGGGGGTCAACCTCAAGGGCGCATTCAATATGACCAGGGCAGTGACAAGGGGGATGATGAAGCGCCGGAGTGGGGTGATCCTGAACATCAGCTCAGTGGTCGGGATCACCGGGAACGCGGGGCAGTCCAACTATGCAGCCTCCAAGGCCGGCCTCATCGGCTTCACCCGGAGCGTGGCACGGGAGCTGGCTTCGCGCCAGATTCGTTGCAACGCGATTGCCCCCGGCTACATTGACACCGACATGACCGCCGCGCTGGACGAGGGCCAGACGGCGGCGCTGCAGGAACAGATTCCACTGGGGCGGCTCGGTACCCCTGAAGACGTCGCAGGCGTGGCCCGCTTCCTTGCGGGGCCTGGGGCTCGCTACATTACCGGGCAGGTTCTCGCCGTGGA
>SKVI01000163.1 GCA_007129525.1 Gemmatimonadota bacterium
CGGCACCGTCCTGGAGCTCCTGCGGAATGCCCAGGTGCCGGAGGTCCGGTTCGACCCCTTCTTCCAGGCCCTCCTGCGCCAGAAACTCTGGGCTTCCCACCACGTATTCCACCCCGTCGAGTCGCGCCCGAGCGCCCCGCCCCGGAACCGCTTCGAAGTCGGAGACGACCCAGGGTGATGTGGCGGCGTCGGCCGGCTCCCTGGAGACTCCGGCCGCCTCCACGATGGCGCGGGCAATGGGATGCTCGGATCGGGCTTCCACGGCGGCGGCCCGGGCCAGGGCCTCTTCTTCCGACACGCCGTCTACCCGATGGATCCCGTCCACCTTCGGGTGGCCGGCCGTCACGGTGCCGGTCTTGTCCAGCGCCACCACCTTGATTTTCCCCATGGCCTCCAGGTAGGCGCCACCCTTGATGAGGACGCCGTTGCGGGCCGCTGCCGTGATCCCGCTCACCACCGCCACCGGCGTCGAGATCACCAGGGCGCAGGGACAGGCGATGACCAGGAGGGTCAGCCCCCGGACGAACCATGTGGCGAAGGGGGCGCCGAAAAGGAGGGGCGGCACCACCATGAGGGTCACGGCCGCCACCGTGACGGTGGGGGTGTAGAAGCGGGCGAATCGCTCCACGAACCGCTCGCTCCGGGTCTTGCTGCTTTCTGCCTGCTCCACGAGGCGGATGATTCTGGAGAGGGCGCTTTCGGAGGCGGGCCGCGCCACCCGCATCCGCAGGAAGCCATCCTGGTTGATGGTGCCGGCGAAGAGCTCGTCTCCGGGGCCCCGGGTCACGGGCATGGACTCGCCGGTGATGGGCGCCTGGTTCACCGCCGAGGTGCCTTCCTCCACCACCCCGTCCGCCGGAATCCGGTCGCCGGGGCGCAGGACCACCAGGTCGCCGGTGACCAGATCCTCGGCGGCCACGCGGACCTCCTGGCCGCCCCGAATGACCCGGGCCGCGTCGGGGGCCAGGTCCATGAGCGCCCGGACCGATGCGCGCGCCCGGTCCACCGAGTAGCGCTCGAGCAGGTCGGCGAAGGCAAAGAGGAAGGCGATGGCCGCCCCTTCCATGTACTCCCCGATGCCCACCGCCCCCAGGATGGCCACCGTCATGAGGAAGTTCATGTCCAGGGAGAGGGCCCGCGCCGCCTTCACGCCCCGGGGAAAGAAGTTCCAACCTCCCACCACCGCCGCGCCCACGAAGATGAAGTCCGGAAGCAGGACCGTTCGAAAGGGAAGCTCGAAGAGGGTCGGCTCCACTCCCAGGACCCGTAGCATGAGGGCCACGGTGAAGAGACTCATGGAGACAAAGGCGATCCGCGCCTCGCGTCCCGTCCAGGTCACGCGACGGAAGCTCTCCTCGTCGCTCCCGTCGGTGGGGCGGGCCAGGTAGCCCAGCCGCCCCACCTCGTCCCGGATCCGGTCCGGGCCCACCCGCCCGGGGTCCACTTCCACCGTCAGGGTGCGGGCCACGGGACTTCCCTCCACGCCGGTGACCCCGTCGACCTTGCGGAGTCGACCTTCGATGCGCCCCAGGCAACTGGCGCAATCCATGTCCGCCACCCGAAACCGGAGGGACGTGGTGCCGGTGGTGTGCCGCCCGTTGCTCCCGGACACGTCCGGGGCCCGTTCGCCGGCACTTCGCTCGGGCATGCTACGAGCCTGCTTCCGCTCCCGAGCCTGCTCGTGTCCCCTATTCCCGGACATGCTCGAGTCCCGTCCCGAAAAGCTCCGAGATGTGTTCGTCGTCGAGGCGGTAGTAGGCCATTCGACCGGCCTTGCGGAAGCGTACGATTCTCATCTGCCGAAGCTGTCGAAGGTGGTGGCTCACCGCAGAAGCGCTCACCCCCACCACGGCAGCCAGGTCGCAGACGCAGAGCTCACCTCCAGCCAACGCCTCCACCATGCGGAGGCGGGTGGGGCTGGCCAGCATCTGGAACGTGGCGGCCAGGTGGTCCAGCTCCTCTTCAGGTGCCTGGCTGGCCTGGACCCTCTCCACCGCCTCGCGGTCCACGACCTCCACCTCACAGAGTTCGACTTTCGTCATCTGGAGTGCACCTCGCTGCCGAAGTGGATCTGGGGCACGGGATCGGGGGCGGAATGCCGGGAGTCGCTCGTCGCATGCTGAGTACCGCCTACCGGGTCCTGGCAGGTGGCACGAGTCCGCGACAGCCACCAGTGAACATATGAAGGAGTATTCATATGTCAATGCTGTCGGTGAGTGTCCGGGCCGGTGGACTTGGTCGCGGCCTGGCCGGTCGCCCGTGGCAGCCAGCCCAGCCGTCCTCCTCCATCGTGGACCTGACCGGCTTCCACGCAGCAGCTGCCCGTCGACGGTTGACTTCGGGTCCGGGGTTTCGGATCGTCTCCGGGTCGGAGAGACTCTCCTGGCCCGGAGCTTGCTTCATGAGAACTCCGAGGATCTGGTGCTGACGAGACCACCTGGAAACCGACAAGGGATCCTTCCAACACGGTTCATGGAGACTTCCTGATGAAGATTGGTGTGATCGGTACGGGGTATGTGGGATTGGTTGTGGGGGCCGGGATGGCGCAGACGGGAAACGATGTCGTGTGCGCTGATATTGACGAAGACAAGATTCGCCGGTTGAACCAGGGGGAGATCCCCATCTACGAACCGGGGCTCGAACCCCTGGTCCACGACAACCTGGAGGCCGGCCGCCTCACCTTCACCACGGATGTGGAGGAGGCGGTGCGCCGATCCCGGATTATCTTCATCGCCGTGGGAACGCCACCCGGCGCCGACGGAGCCGCGGATCTGAAGCACGTGTTGACCGTGGCTCGGTCCATCGGACGGGCCATGGACGGCGAACGCATCGTCATTACCAAGAGCACGGTGCCCGTGGGAACTGCCGCGAAGGTTCGTGACGCCATTGAGGCAGAGACCGACCACCCGGTCCATGTCTGCTCCAACCCTGAGTTCCTGAAGGAGGGCGCGGCGGTGGACGACTTCATGAAGCCGGACCGGGTGGTCCTGGGGGTGGACAACGGCGCTGTGGGCGAGGAGCTGGCGAGCCTCTACGAACCCTTCGTGCGCACGGGCAACCAGATCCTCCTCATGGATATCGCCTCGGCTGAGATCACGAAGTACGCCGCCAACGCCATGCTGGCCACCCGCATCAGCTTCATGAACATGATCGCCGGCCTCTGCGAAATTACCGGGGGCGATGCGGATCTGGTTCGCCTGGGAGTCGGGAGCGACGATCGGATTGGGCCGTCCTTTCTCTTCCCCGGGATCGGTTACGGGGGCTCGTGCTTTCCGAAAGACGTGAAGGCGCTGGTACAGACGCTGAATGAACTGGGCGTGGATGCCGGAATCCTGGAAGCGGTAGAAGCGGTGAACGAACGGCAGAAGGCCTTCCCGCTGAGGATCCTCGACCAGGAGCTGGGCTCCGATCTGTCGGGTCGCCGGATTGCCGTCTGGGGCCTGTCGTTCAAGCCGAACACCGATGACATGCGCGAGGCCCCGAGCCTGGTGACCATCGAGGGGGTGCTGGAGCGGGGGGGGGAGGTGGTGGCCCATGATCCGGTGGCCATGGACGAGGCCCGGGACCAGTACTTCGGTGACCGAATTCACTACGCCGACAGCAACTATGAAGCGCTGGAGGGCTCCGACGCCCTGGTACTGCACACGGAGTGGCACCCCTACCGGCGCCCTGACTTCGAGCGTATGTATGAGACGATGCGGGGCGACCTGGTGGTGGATGGCCGCAACATCTTCCCTGTGTCGCGGATGCGGGAGGTGGGCTTCCGCTACCATTCCATCGGACGCCCGCCGGTCGTGCCGCAGGGGTCCATGACGGTCGACGTCGAGGCCGGTTGACCATGCTCCCGGAAGGTCTTGGGACCTTCGCGCTCCTGAGCTTCACGTCGCTCTTCGCCATCACCAATCCCCTGGTGGCGGCGCCCCTCTACCTGGCCCTCACCGAGGGAGACACGCCGCAGGAAAAGCGCAGGACGCTTCGCCTGGCGATGACCACCGGGGCGGTGGTCCTGGTGGTCTTTGCCCTGTTGGGAGGCGCGATTTTCCAGTTCTTTGGCATTACGATCCACGCGTTCCGAATCGCGGGCGGAATCATCATCTTCGGGATCGCCATCGAGATGCTCCAGGCGCGACAGTCGCGCACGAAGACCACGTCCGAGGAGCAGGCCGAGGCTCTGGAGAAGGCGGAGGTGGGAATTACGCCCCTGGGCGTTCCCATGATCGTTGGGCCGGGTGCCATTACGACAGTCATGGTCCTTGCCGGCGATGCGCCGGGGTTCTTCCACGTGGTGGCGCTCTTCGGGGCCATTGCCGTGGTGCTGGGAAGCATCTATGGGGTGCTGCGGGCAGGTCCGGTGGTGACGGATGTGCTGGGCCAGAGCGGTGTGAACGTTCTCACACGGATCATGGGGCTCCTGTTGGCTGTCATCGCCGTGCAGTTCGTGCTGGACGGCGTGCACGGATTCCTGGTACCCATCCTGGCGGGAGGCGGGAGCTGATCGCCGTCCCCCCCCGTGCGGACTCAGCCCACCGGCACGAGGCTCCGCCCCAGCTCCAGTACCACGCGGACCAGAGCCGTCAGGTCGGCGTCACGAGTACGGTGATTGCAGAGGCAGACCCTGATCCCGAAGGTTTCGCCCTTTCGAATGGGTGAGGGCAGTGCGAGACCTCGCTCCTGGATGTCCAGGAGGATCTCGCGATTCAGTTCGTTGAGTTCCGCGTTGCTCTGATCTTCAGTCCGGTATCGGAAGGAGATGATGTTGAGGTCGGCCGGCCCCAACCTCTCGAGCTCCCGTTCGCGGTCCACGATGCTGGCCAGCTTTCGGACCTGGCGAACGTTCCGCTCCACCGCCTGACCGATGGCGTCGGCCCCCAACGCCTGCAACTGGAACCAGACCTTGAAGGCTCTGAACCCCCGGCTCAGCTCCGGGCCCAGGTCGCAAGGCCAGGTGTCACCGCTCCCCGGTCCCTGGTCCAGTGAGGTGAGGTAGTCCTCGCGCCCCCCGAAGGCGTCGGTGTGGAGGCGCCCGTCCCGAACGAGCACGAAGCCGGCATCGTAGGGGACGTGGAACCACTTGTGGAAGTCGAAGGCGATGGAGTCAGCCTTCTCGATGCCGTCCAGCCGGGGGGCGAGGGTGGGGCTGAGGCGGAGCGCGGCGCCGAAAGCGGCGTCCACGTGCATCCACAGGCCGTGGTCCCGGCAGATCTCGGAGATTCGAACCAGGTCGTCGATGGCTCCGCAGGTGACCGATCCCGCGGTGGCGATCACCGCGAAGGGCTTCCTTCCGGCCCGAACGTCCTCGGCGATTCGCCGCTCCAGGGCCACCGGATCCATGGATCCGTCATCCAGCATGGGGATCGCTCGCAGAGCCGAGGAGCCCAGTCCAAGAAGACTGAAGGCGTCGCGAATGGACTGATGCCCGTCTCTGGTGGTGTAGCCCACGAGGGGGGGAGAGTCCCGCAGCCCTTCCCTCCGATCCAGGCCACGAGTCGCCCGGTACCGGGCCACCGTGAGACCCACGATAGTCGCCATGGACGTCCCGCTCACCACGAGTCCCGCGGCCTCCGGCGGAAAGTCGAAGAGTCGACGGACCCAGCTTACCACCTGGTCCTCCACCAGGATGGGTCCGTGGTGCCGTCCGCCGGTGTTGGCGTTCATGGAGGCCGCAAGGAATTCGGCCATTGCCCCCACGGGTGTACCGGATCCGTGCACCCAGCCAAAGAACCGGGGGTGGGTGTTGCCCAGGGTGTAGGGGAGCACATCGCGACGGACCCGGTTCAGCACCTCGTCCAGGGAGCGGGCCGTGCGGGGAAGGGGTTCGGCGAGGGCATCGCGGACCCCCTGGGGGATGGGTTTCCAGACCGGCCCGGTCCCCTGAGACTGGAAGCGGTCCACCATCTCGTCCACCACCCGGTGGAGGGAGGCGCGAAAGGCACCCCAGTCATCCGGATCAAGATGACCCCCCGGAGGGGGTGACGGTGGATCGGCGGGGGCGGGACCGAAACTTGGTATGGTAGTGTCGTCAGGCATCTATGTTGTGTTCCAGTATGTTATTGTTTTGTGGTGCCGGCGTGCATACGTGGTCCAGGGGGGATGGGTTCCCTCGTCCGGCATTGGGCGAAAGCGAACGGAGGGGGGTTGGTGGAACCCCACCAACACCACCTGGGGACAGAACGGAGGGGTTCACCGAGGTGCTGCTTGGCTCTGGCCAGGGCGGCGATGGTTCGCCACCTTCCACCAGTGTGACCGGTGGGCGGGAAGGGCGGTCCGTGGAACACAGCTATCGTACCCGATCAGGGAAAAGTGAAATGCGCATTGTACTTACCGGAGCGGCCGGCTTTCTGGGCTCCCACCTCGCGGCTCGCTTCCTCGACGAGGGCCATGAAGTGGTGGGGGTCGACAACCTCGTCACCGGGTCGCGGGAGAACCTGGCATGGCTCCAGGAGTTTCCCGACTTCAGCTTCCGCCGCCACGACGTCTCCACCTCGCTCTACGTGCAGGGAGACGTGGACGGAGTGCTCCACTTTGCGTCACCAGCCAGTCCGGTGGACTATCTGGAATTGCCCATCCAGACGCTGAAGGTTGGAAGCCTGGGGACCCACAACATGCTTGGGCTGGCCAAGGAGAAGGACGCCCGCTTTCTACTGGCCTCTACCTCGGAGGTCTACGGCGATCCGGAGGTCCACCCTCAACCCGAGTCCTATTGGGGAAACGTGAATCCGGTGGGTCCCAGAGGCGTGTACGACGAAGCCAAGCGGTTCGCCGAAGCCATGGTCATGGCCTACCACCGGCACCACGGCCTCGATACGAGGATCGCACGGATCTTCAATACCTATGGGCCCCGCATGCGGCCGGGTGATGGGAGGGTGGTCTCGAACTTCGTGGTGCAGGCGCTCAGGGGCGAGGCCCTCACGGTGTACGGGGACGGATCCCAGACCCGGTCCTTCTGCTACGTGGAGGACGAGGTGGAGGGGCTCTACCGGCTCTTCATGTCGTCGGAAGTTGACCCGGTGAACGTGGGCAACCCGCACGAGTTCACGATCCGCGAGCTGGCCGAGGAGATCCTGAGGCAGGTGCAGGGCCCCTCGACGCTGGAGTTTCGGCCCCTGCCGGAGGACGATCCCCAGGTTCGCCAGCCCGACATCACCCGAGCCCGGGAGATTCTGGGCTGGGAGCCCTCGGTGTCTCTTCGGGAAGGGCTCGAGCGAACCATCCCCTACTTCCGGAAACGAGTGGAGGCGGAGGACGTTCGGGCGCGTCCGGTGAGCTGAGCGAGCCCGTGACCTGGGAGGCGTCAGACCGCTTCTACCCGGCTGGACTCCAGGATCTCTCGGACCTTCCGCACCAGGGCCTCGATGGACCAGGGCTTCTCCAGGAAGGGGTGTGAGGGAGCCTGTTGGTCCTCGTCCATGAGAAAGTCCGGGCTGTAGCCGCTGGTCAGGAGCACCGGCGGCAGCTTCCCCTGCCGTTCCAGTTCGTCCACAAGCTCCAGGCCGGTGAGGCTGGGCATGACCAGGTCGGTGATGAGCAGATCCGGCACACCTTGGCGCGCCATGACCCCCAGGGCGTGTAGTCCGTGGTTCGCTCCCATGACGTCAAAGCCGTGGGCTTCCAGGACCCGAACCGTCACCCGCCGAAGGTTTTCGTCGTCCTCGACGAAGAGGATCCGCTCGCGTTGGCTGACACCGTCAGACGTGAAGGCCTCCTCCTCCCCGTTGTCCCGGACTGATGTGGAAGCCAGCCGGAAGTAGAGGCGAATGGTCGTTCCTTCGCCGGGTTCGCTCTCCACCTCGATGAACCCGCGGTGCTGCTTCATCATCCCGTATACCATGGACATGGTGAGGTTCGGACCTTCCTCCTCCCGTTCACGGGCCGAGAAGAAGGGCTCGA
>SKVI01000334.1 GCA_007129525.1 Gemmatimonadota bacterium
ATGTGGCACTGACCTACCATCAGCTCCGGCGGGGAGACCAGCTCCTTCTCTGCTCCGATGGGCTCACCGGACCGGTGGCCGACGACGAGATCACCCGAACGGTGACCGATGCACCCACGCCTGCTGCCGCCTGTGACGAGCTGGTGGCGCTGGCCAACGAACGGGGCGGCCCCGACAACGTTTCCGTGGTGGTGGCCCGGATCCACGGCGCCGGCGTCGCCCCCTCGGCTCCCGGCGACGAGCTTACGCGCCGCACCTTCGAACTGGACGCTCCCTGAGCCGGCGGCCCCACCATGACCCCTCACCTGCTCGTCCGCTCGGGAGCGCGAGCCGGAGCTCAACCCCGGTTGCGCCATCCGCGGACCCGGATCGGCCGCCGGGGAGATCTGGAAGTGGTGCTGGATCCGGAACGGGACCTCGAGGTATCGGCTCTCCACGCCGAGCTGACGGTCCGCGACGGAGAGTGGTACCTCCGGGACCTGGGAAGCCGAAACGGGACCTTCCTGAACGGCCGACCCGTGGGGGTGCGACCGGTTCCGGTCCGACACGGGGACGAGATCCTCCTGGGGCCCCGGGGACCGCTCCTCGAGCTTCGTCTCGAGGACACCCTGCAGCCCGCCGGAAGCCAGGTGCGCCGAACCCCCGCACCCGAGACTGCCCGCGTCCCGGAGGCCCCCAGCCCGGCTGGTTCCGCCACCCCGTCATCCAGGTCCAGGGGCCAGGGCACGGGGCTCCGCCTCATGGTGGCCGGGCTGGTGGCGCTCCTGGTCCTGGCGGTGGCGGGGCTGGTTCTGGCCACCGCCGTGCAGAGGGCGCAGTGGGAATCGGAGCGAGCCGAGCTGGAGGCTCGAGCCGACTCACTCATGGAGGCCGGTGAGCGAACCGCCCAGACCCTGGAAGGGGAGCTCGGGGAGCTGGCGACGGCGCTGGATCGGTCCAGGGCCGAGCTGGACCGGATCCGGAGCGCTCTGGCCACAACCGAATCCGACACCCCGGATCCCCCGGCCGACGGAGATGACGCCACCCGCTCGGAGGCCGCCCTGGCGGAAGAAGCGGAGGAGTTACGTCGTCAGCTCCGGGAGGCCACCGCCGCGCTGGAACGACAGCAGCTGGCGGCATCGCTGGACTTTGACGCGATTCAGGAGGCAAACCGGCACGCCATCGGGCTCCTCTTCGCCGAGTTGGACGACGGAACCGTGGTCACCGGAACGGCCTTCGCCGTACACTCCGACGGGACGATGATTACCAGCCGACACGTGCTCATGGGAGAGCAGGGAGATCGGGAACCCACCCGGTTGGCGGTTCAGTTCACTGATTCTCAGCAGGTCTTTCCGGCACGGCTCGTGGCCGCCAGCAACGATTGGGACCTGGCGGCGGTGCAGGCGGACGTGGGGGGCGTTGTCCCCCAGGTGGCGGGAATCAACCTTCGACCCGACACCCTGAGCAGCGGCACCCCCCTGGCCTCCATTGGATTCCCCCTGGGCGGTGAAAACGCCGGCACGGATGAGACCCGGGCACCGGCTCGGCCCCTCCTGAGCGCAGGGATCCTCCTGGGTCAGGGCGACGGCCACCTGGAGATTCAGGGATACGGAGAGCCGGGAGCCAGCGGCAGTCCCATTTTTGACGGTGACGGACGAGTGGTGGGAGTGCTCTTCGGAGGGCGGCGCGACGGCGAGGGCCGAATCCTCATGGCGGTTCCGGCCCCCGCCATCCAGATCCTGATGGACGCGCTATCCCGGTAACCCGGGAAAGCCGTTGAGTCAGGAGCTGGAGATCTGCTCCAGCGCCTCCCGGGCCTCGGTCATCTGCGGAAACTCGTCCACGATCCGCTGGTAGACCTCCACGGCCCGATCCTGGTCTCCGAAGTCCTCGTAGGTCTGGGCTCGGGAGAAGAGCAGGACCGCCTCCGAGGGGATCTCACGCTGCTCCCTCGCCTCGCGAACCTCCACCGGCAGGGGCGGGAGATCCACGCCGTCGGTGATCTGCGATGCCAGGTCCACCAGGAGCTCGTAGATCGCCTCACGATCGTCACGGACGCTCCAGGCCTCAGGGACCTCAGAGGTCTCCACGTCCACGATCCGGGCGTTGATGTTGAACTCACCCCAGATGTCGGTGAACCCGCCCAGGATCACCCAGCGGGCTCCCACCAGCCGACCGATCCGGGCCGCGGTCTGCGCGTCGACCCGACCCGTGGCGGCCAGGTCCTGCTCCTCCAGGATCTCCTTCAGCGCCCTCCGCTCGACGATCCGGAGCGCCGAGTTCTGGGCCAGCTCGGTGAGGAGCATGTGCTGGAGTCCCACCTCCAGCGCCTCGAAATCCTCCTGATCGGGGCCGAAGGAGCCCCCATTGTCGAACTGGAGCACCGCCACGCCGGGACGGTCGTCCACCTCGTCGGGCGGGGGTGCGTCCTGGGCCGAGGCAAGAGCGGGGATCAGAAAACCCAGAGCGACCAGAATCCGGATCGAGGACCGGATTCCTGCTGAGCAGGTAGTGCGCGAGTCCATGGAGTACTCCTTCACTTTGTCGTCATTCGGCGGGATTTCCGAAGGGTGCCGCCTTGGCCTGCGATCCGTGAGACCCCTCGTTCGCATTCGGTACACCCGACTGGGTACGCCGGTGCCGAAACCGGCGACGACCGGAACGGAGGTCTCCCCTCCATTGTCCTGAAGCGAGAAATACACCCGGTACTCCGCCACCGCAAGCCGCCCCTCCACCCACCGGCCGGGAACACGCCGCGGAACCAGAGGGTCTCAGATCGCTGGCGACCAAGGACCCCAGGCACCCCTCGACGGCGAACGGATCCTCCCATGACACCATCTCAAGGCGAGCCTTCACGGCCCGATTCCCACTCCCGTCTCCGGGGCGCCCGGGTACTGGTCACCGGCGCCAGCGCCGGAATCGGCAGGAGCTCGGCCCGGATCTTCGCCGACCGCGGCGCGCACCTGGTTCTCCTGGCACGTCGCCTGGATCGGCTGAGGGGACTCCGCGACGAGCTTCGCGACCGGCACGGGGTGGACGTCCGTGTCTTCGGGCTGGACGTGCGGGACCGCACCGGCGTGGACGACCTGGTCGGCAAGCTCGCGTCTGAGAACCTCCTCCCCGACGTCCTGATAAACAACGCCGGCCTCTCCCGGGGTCTCGACCCCCTGCACGAGGGAAGCGTGCAGGACTGGGAAGAGATGATCGACACGAACGTGAAAGGACTGCTCTACATGTCGCGGGCCATCCTCCCCCACATGGTGGAACAGGACTCGGGACACGTCATCAATGTGGGGAGCATCGCAGGACACATCGTCTACCCCCGGGGAAACGTCTACAACGCCTCGAAGTTCGCGGTGCGGGCCCTGACCGAGGGCATGAACCTGGACCTGGCAGGCACCCGCGTCCGGGTCTCCACGGTGGATCCCGGACTGGTGGAGACGGAGTTTTCCCGGGTTCGGTTTCGGGGTGACGACGAGCGGGCCGCCGAGGTCTACCGGGGCTATACCCCACTCTCGCCCGACGACGTGGCCGACATCATCGCGTACGTAGCTGGGACCCCCCCCCACGTGAATATCTTCCAGACCGTGGTCTACCCCACCGACCAGCGGAGCCCCTACGTCCTCCATCGCTCCTCTTCTAACGCGGACGAGGCCGACACTTGAGGCGAGCGGTCGCGACAACTCAGCGGTGAAGATCTCCCACCCCCACCCCTTGCTGGTGGTCTTCGCCCTCTGGCTCCTGGTCTTTGCGGCCAGCAGCCAGATCATGATCATCGCCCCCATCCTTCCCCTGGTGGGCGACGAGCTGGGAATCCGGGAAGCGGTGCTGGGCACCCTGGTGTCGGCCTACTCCGTCATGGTGGGGATCTTCGCCATCATTTCCGGTCCCTTCTCCGACCGGGTGGGACGCCGGACCATCCTCCTGGCCGGCACCGGCCTCATGACCCTCGCGCTGGCGGCCCACGGCCTGGTGGTGGGCTACCTCTCCTTCATCCTGGTCCGGGTCCTGGCCGGCGTGGCCGGCGGCATCCTCTCGGGAGCAGCCGTCTCCTACATCGGCGACTATTTCCCGTACGAGCGTCGGGGGTGGGCCACGGGATGGGTCATGAGCGGCGCCGCCTTCGGCCAGATCATCGGAATCCCCCTCGGGGTCGTCCTGGCCGGCGCCCTGGGGTTTCGGGTGCCCTTCCTCCTCTTCGCCGGCGTCATGGCCTTGACCTTCGGTCTCATCTTCCTGACGATCCCGCAGCCCGACGTGCAACGAAGCGCTCAGCGGATCACGTTCCAGGGAGCGCTGGCGAGCTACCGCGACATGCTCCGCCAGAAGGAGATCGCGGCGGCGGCCGCCGCCTTCTTCCTCATGTTTCTGGGGGTATCGCTCTACGTCGTCTACCTTCCCACCTGGCTCGAACGGGAGGTGGGGGCCACCGCCAACCAGATCGCACTCCTCTTTCTGGTGGGGGGGGTCGCCAACGTGCTGGTTGGGCCCCAGGCCGGTCGAATCTCGGACCGGGTCGGCCGCCGGGGAATCATCCTCACCTCGTGCGTCGGGCTATCGGTTGTGATGGCTCTCACCACGGTGGTGGTGGGAAGCGTCACGGCCGCGTTCCCCTACTTCTTTCTGGTCATGGCCCTGGTGGCTCTCCGCATCGGCCCCTTCTCGGCGCTCCTCACGGCGTTGGTGCCGGACCACCAACGCGGCTCGCTCATGAGTCTCACCGTGGCGCTGGGGCAGGTCGGATTTGCGGTGGGCGGCACCGTGTCGGGGTTCATCTACGCCACTGCCGGGTACGGGACCACCGCGGTCATGGCCGGCGCATGTGTCCTGGGGATGGGACTCATGGTGTGGTTCCTCCTCCCGGAACCCTCTTTTCGCACCGCCACTGCCACGGCCTCGGCCTCTCCGGTGGAAGACGCCGCCTCTGGATCCGGGGGGCTGGCAGGGCCGGAGGCGCCGAAGTGACCTCGACGGCCTGATGCCGTACATTCCCATGTGTCGGGGACCGGACCGAGACGTCCCGACCCCTTCCACACGACACCTTCAACCCGTGCTCCATCCATGAGCTCCAGTACCGGCGCTCCCCAGGGATCACCGGACCACGAATCCCTTCCCATCCTCCTGGTGGAGGACGATCTGGACCAGGCCTATCTCCTCCGCTTTCTCCTGGAAGAGGAGGGCGGGTACCGGGTCAGGCTCGTACAGGACGGCGTCACCGGCTGTGAGCTGGCCGGGGAGGGGGGCTGGGCGCTGGTCGTCACCGACCTCAACCTTCCGGGCCGATACGGGATGGAGGTGGTGGCCGCCAGTCGGGCGGCCCACCCGGACACCCCCATCCTGGCCACCACCGGGTATTCCGGACCGGAATACGCCGACGAGGCCCGGAGGCAGGGAGCCGACGACGTCCTCCTCAAGCCCCTGGACAGAGACGAACTCCTTGCCCGGGTCGCCGATCTCATCGCGGGATCCGACGCGCAAGCCGACGCCGCAATCCCAGAAGAGGCCGCAGCGGATCCGGTGGCCGCACCGAAAGGAGACCCGGCCCTCACGGTCCTTGCCGTCAGCCTGCGGCCCGGCGAGGCCGAAGCCGGCGTGGGCGGCACTCTCCTCCGACACATGGTCCGGGGCCACCGCGTGGTCCTGCTGACCATGGGCCCCGGCGATCCGGACCCGGAGGAGGAATCCGAGGTCAGGGAACGAACCCGATCGGCCGGCCGCAGACTGGGGGCCCGCTTCTTCATGGGGTCCGTACAGACGTCGGACCTGGAAACCTTCAAGGACCAGGTCCACTCCCTCGTGGGAAGCGCGTTGTCCGAGGCTCGTCCCGACGTGCTCTACCTGCCCACGCGCAACCGAACCGACGAGCTGGCCCGGGCGCTGGTGGACGTAGCGCTGGCCCTGGGACCCGACATTCCGCGCATCTTCTGTTATGACGTGGGAGACGCCAACCAGCAGTTCCGGCCGGAGATCTTCATGCCCGTGGACTCCACCCTCGGAGAAAAGCTCCAGGTTCTGAAGAACTTCGACTTCCCCGCCGACAGTCCGCTCCACCCCGACCAGGTGGAGGCCGCCGCCGGGTACTGGGGTCGGCACATGGATGGTGCTGCTGCCGAGCCGCTGGAGGCGGTGCACGGCGGCGAACCCTGGGCCGGTGCCACCGTCCCCGATTGACACCCTTCTTCACCCCAACCTCTCCATCCCTTGTCAGACTCCACTGAAGGCATCGCTCGCCTCTGCGTCTTCTGCGGCTCCAGCGCCGGGGAGGACCCTCGCTACCTGGAAGCCGCCACCGAGCTGGGTGCGCTCCTGGCCCGGCGCAGAATCCGGCTGGTCTACGGTGGCTCCCGCATGGGCCTCATGGGGCGGCTGGCCCAATCGGCCCTGGACGAGGGTGGCGAGGTGGTGGGAGTAATCCCCCGGGCGCTCCTGAACCGGGAGGTGGCGCACCCGGACCTGGCGGACCTGGTGGTCACCGAGTCCATGCACGAGCGAAAGGCGGAGATGGCCACCCGCTCCGACGGCTTCATCGCCGCGCCCGGCGGCCTGGGTACCCTGGAAGAGTTCTTCGAAGTGCTGACGTGGTCCCAGCTCGGCTTCCACCGCAAGCCGTGCGGCGTACTGAACGTGGACGGCTATTACGACCCCCTGGTCTCGCTCCTGGACCAGGCCCGCAAGGAGGGATTCCTGCAGGACGCGCACCGGCGCATGGTCCTGGTGGAGTCCGACCCCGCCGCGCTCCTGGACCGGATGAGTCGTTACGAGGCCCCGCGGGTCCCCCAGTGGATCGGGAAGGGCGAAACGTAGCTCCAAACCTTCGCCCGAACCTCGGCTCCCTTCCCTTCTCATGCCCCCCGGGTGGCGGTTAGGTTTCGGAAGGTGAACAGTATGTCCAGGAGCCGAACCCCAATCACCAGAAGCGAAGGGAGGGACATCTTGGCCAGCAAGCCCCACCTGGAGTTCGAGCGCGACATGGTCGAGGTTCAGGAGCAGATCGAAAAACTGCTGGAGGTGGCCGAGAAGAAGGGCATCGACGTTTCGGCGGAGCTGTCCGACCTCCGGCGCAAGCTGGAGGTCCTTCGCGACGAAACGTACCGGAACCTCACGCCCATCGAGCAGGTGCAGGTGGCTCGGCATCCGAACCGCCCCTACACCCTGGACTACCTGGAACGAGCCTTCACCGATTTCGTCGAGCTCCACGGCGACCGGGCGTACCGGGACGACGCCGCCATCGTGGGAGGCTGGGCCCGTCTGGAGGGGGACCCGGTCATGGTGATCGGCCACCAGAAGGGGCGGAACATGAAGGAGAACCTGCACCGCAACTTCGGCATGCCCCACCCGGAGGGCTACCGCAAGGCGCTGCGCCTGATGCGCATGGCGGAAAAGTTCGGCCGCCCCGTCATCACCTTCATCGACACGCCGGGTGCGTACCCGGGAATCGGCGCCGAGAAGCGGGGGCAGGCCGAGGCCATCGCCATGAACCTCCGGGAAATGGCCCGGCTGCGAATCCCCCTCGTCAGCGTGGTGCTGGGAGAAGGCGGATCCGGCGGGGCGCTGGCGCTGGGAGTCACCGACCGGATCGTTCTCCTGGAACATGCCATCTACTCGGTGATCTCGCCGGAGGGGTGTGCCGCCATCCTCTGGCGCTCCGCCGAGCATCGGGACAAGGCGGCGGAGGCCCTCAAGCTCACCTCGTCGGACCTCCGCCGACTGGGTGTCGCCGACGAGGTGATTCCCGAACCACCGGGCGGGGCCCACGCCGACTGGGACGGCGCCGCCGACGCGGTGAAATCGTCGCTCCTGCGGCACCTGAACGAGCTCCGGGCCATGGATTCGGACACCCGTCGCCAGGCTCGGTGGGCTCGCTTCGGGGAGCTCGGAGCGTGGAAGGAGAACGGGTGAGA
>SKVI01000150.1 GCA_007129525.1 Gemmatimonadota bacterium
CTCTCGTGGCGGGACATCGGCTCACCGGTGGTCATCGCCAGGAAACGCCCGTGGACGCTGGTGGGCGGCGCCACCTACCAGATCCCGGAGGGCTGGGGCGAGGCGTCCCTGGAGGCCGCCCTCGAGCGGGGCTCCCTGGAGGGCTTCCGGGGACTCGTCCGTCTGGATACGCCGATGGGCGCCGACGTCCTGGCCCTGGCCGACATCAACGCCGACGGCAAGCTCCAGCGCTTCAGCATCGGCCTGGGGTATCGATTGGGAGACGTCCGGGGCTTCGGCATCGGAAGCCGCAACCGGGACCGGGACGGCCCGGACGCGAACGAGTACACCATCGGAGGCACCGGAGCTTTTTGAGTCCGGAGCGGCCGTTGGATCGGACCGACCGGTGGGCCGGGGAGTATATCATGTTGGGTGCCGGCGACTTACCGGAACAGGGTCGCCTGAACGGGGCCCGCCCTTCTCGACGCCGGCATCCGGCCAGGACTGGGCCACTGCTTCCTCGAGCCCGTTGGAGATTCATGAAGACTCAGCGCATTGACGACTATCGCTGGCGCGTCCCCCGGGAAGGCGCCATGCGGGTCGACGGCCTCATCTTCGCGGACGACCGCCTCATGGAGGACATCCGGGGTGACGAAGCGGTGCAGCAGGTGGCCAACGTGGCCACCCTGCCGGGCATCGTGAAACACTCGATCGGAATGCCGGACATCCACTGGGGCTACGGCTTCGCCATCGGAGGCGTGGCAGCCTTCGACCCGGCCGAGGGCGGTGTCATCTCTCCCGGCGGCGTGGGCTACGACATCAACTGCGGAGTCCGCCTCCACCGCTCGGACCTGAAGGTGGACGACGTCCGGCCACGACTTTCGCCCCTCATGGACAACCTCTTCGACCGGGTCCCCTCCGGCGTGGGGCGGGGCTACAAGAAATTCGTCCTCTCCCAGGGCGACATCCGGAGCATTCTGGAGGAGGGCGCCGGCTGGCTCGTGGGGGAGGGCTACGGCTGGGACCAGGACCTGGAGCGCATCGAGGACGGGGGTGCGCTGGCCCACGCCGATCCCGACCAGGTGAGCAACCGCGCCGTCAAGCGGGGCAAGGACCAGGTAGGCACCGTGGGAAGCGGGAACCACTTCATCGAAGTGGGACACGTGGACGAGGTCTACGACGAGGACGCCGCCCGGAAGCTGGGCCTGGAGATGGGGACGGTGACCATCTTCGTGCACTCCGGATCCCGGGGACTGGGCTACCAGGTCTGCGACGACTACCTGGACATCATGATGCGCGCGGTGCGGAAGTACGGGATCGACCTCCCCGACAAGCAGCTCGTCTGCGCCCCGGTGGAGTCGAAGGAGGGTCAGCGCTACATCGGCGCCATGCGGGCGGCGGCCAACTACGCCTTCGCCAACCGCCAGATGATGGGCCACCGGATCCGCGAGACGTTCCAGGAGATCTTCAACACCCCGGCCCCCGAGCTGGGCATGGAGCTGGTCTACGACGTCGCCCACAACAACGCCAAGCTGGAGCGGCACGAGGTGGACGGCCGCGAGCGGGACCTCTGGGTGCACCGGAAGGGCGCCACCCGGGCCTTCCCCCCGGGGCATGACGATCTGCCGGAAGCCTACCGGGAGCTGGGCCAGCCCGTCTTCATTCCCGGCGACATGGGCCGCTACTCGTACGTGCTCGTGGGCACCGACGGCGCCTACACCGAGACCTTCGGCTCCACCTGCCACGGAGCGGGCCGGAAAAAGAGCCGCCGGCAGTCCAAGCGCGACACCAGGGGCCGGGACCTGAAACGGGAATTCTCCCAGCAGGGTATCGAGGTGCGCGCCACCTCGGGCGCCACGGTGGCCGAAGAGGTGCCGGAGGCCTACAAGGACGTGGCCGATGTGGTGGAGGTGGTACACCGGGCCGGAATCGGCCGGAAGGTGGTGCGGCTACGCCCCCTGGGTGTGGTGAAGGGCTGACTCGGGCAGGCTACCCGGCCTCTCAACCTTCCTCCGACCCTCGCGTTCCGGGGTTCGGAGCCGGGGCCGCGCTTCCCCCCAGAGCTTCCGGTAGCTCGGCCCGGGCCCCTTCCTTCCCCTCCAGGACGTTGCTGAAGATCCGGCGGGTGGGGTACGCCAGATCGATCCCGTCCTCGGCGGCGAAGGCGTCCAGGATCCCTTCCCAGATGGCCTGCGCCATGGCCCGCCGGCGCCGAGCCGGCGCGATGAGCCGCAGGGTCAGCCGCACCCCGCTGTCCTCCACGTCGGTGTAGACGGTGGGGGTGAGGGTCCCATAGTGGATGTAGAGCTTCCGGGAGGCGCCCCGGACCTGGTTCTGGGCGTCTCTGGCCACCTCCGCTGCTTCGCGCTGTACGATTTCCAGGAGGAGGGTCCGGGCCCGCTTCCAGTCGCTCTCAAAGGTGATGATCACCGGAATCTCGTGCCAGACGAAGGGAAACTCCGCCGTGTAGTTGGCCAGCGGATCTGAGAATACCCGAGCATTGGGGACGTGGATGATCCGGCCGGTGCTCTGGTCCGCAGCCACCCAGTTGCCGATCTCCAGGAGGGTGAACTGGAAGAGCCGCACGTCCACCACGTCGCCCCGGTGCTCGCCCACCTGGATCCGGTCGCCCACCCTGAAGGGGTGCCGCAGAAGGATGAAGGCCCACCCCGCCATATTCGTCACCAGGTCCCGGAGCGCGATGGCCAGCCCGGCGGTGAGGAGACCCAGAAAGGTCCCCATGTCCCGAATGGCTTCCACCCAGATCTGGCTGATGAGCGCCAGGAGGAGAACGAAGGCCACGTACGCCGAGCCCTTGCCCCACTGGTAGCGAATCCGGGGCTCCTCGATGCGACGGGTCACCAGCCTCAGAACCAGCCACCGCAGCCCCCACACCACCGCGACGGCCAGGAGCGTGAGGAGGATCTTTTCCTGGGCGCCGGCCGCCGCCTCCAGGGCCTGGGCGAGCCCCTCCAGCTCCGGCACCTCCTGCAGCGCCCCCTCTTCGACCATCCCGGCCATGGTCAGCTACCCGCGCCGGTGAGAGGCGACTCCTGCCGCCGTCCCGGAGGCGGCGCGCCCGGGGCTCCCGGATCGTCGGTGTCGTCACCCCTGCGGGCCCGCATCAACGCACCCAGCGACTCGAGCCCCACCCAGATGGTGGCCACCAGGATGAGCAGGTCCATGAAGACCAGGAAGTACTGCTCGCCCCGCCAGAAGTCGGCCAGCTGCCAGAGAAGCGCGAAGACCGTCATGACCAGCAGGAAGGCGAAGGGGACCATGGTGAAGATCGTCCGCCGCCCCTTCTTCATGAGGATCACGCTCACCACCAGCAGGGTCAGCCCGGCCAGGAGCTGGTTGGTGGTGCCGAAGAGGGGCCAGATGACGAGCCCACCGGTTCCCGCGCCGCCGCCGGCGCCGAAGGCCAGCGCCACGCAGGCCGCCACCGCGAGCAGGGTCGACACCACCCGACCCGTGAGGGCCTTGATCTGGTAGATGACGCCCCACTCCTGGATGATGTAACGCTGGAGCCGCACCCCGGTGTCCATGGTGGTGGCGGCGAAGAGCACTGCCATGACCGCCAGCAGGGTCTCGCCGAAGTGGATCGGAAGCCCCAACCCCTGGTTGATGAGGTAGCCCCCGCCCTCCACGAAAGCCGGCACGCCGCCGGCCGCGAAGGAAGTATAGAAGCCCTCCCACTCGGCCAGCGTGGCAAACCCGGCGGTGCAGGCCAGGATGGCGGCCAGGGCCAGCGCTCCTTCTCCCACCGATCCCAGGTAGCCCACGAAGCGCACGTCCTTCTCGTTGTCGAGCTGCTTGGAGGTGGTACCCGAGGCCACCAGCCCGTGAAACCCGGAGATAGCCCCGCAGGCGATGGTCACGAAGAGGAGGGGAATCAGGGGCGGCACGTCGCCGGGCAAGCCGGTGTTCAGTGCCGGCGCCACCACCGTGGGGTTGGCCAGGAGGACGGCCACGAAGAAGATGGCCAGCCCGATGAAGAGCTGCAGCCCGTTGATGTAGTCCCGGGGCTGAAGAAGCACCCAGACCGGCAGGAGCGAGGCGACGGCGGCATAGGCGAAGAGCACGATCACCCACTGTCCCGCCGGCGCGAGCCCCACCACCTCCTCCGGGAGGCTCAGGGGCACCGCGTCCCCCACGAACATGGAGGCGTAAAGCAGGATCAGCGCGATGACCGAGGGCCACAGCAGCGACACCCCACGTCGATACAGCAGCCACCCGATCCCCAGCGCCACGGCGATGACGAACCACGACGGGATCACACTACTGGGGAAGTCCACGAAGAGCCCTGCGATGACGATGGCGAACACCGCGTTCACCATGAGCAGCAGGAGGAAGATGACGACCATGAAGAGGCTGCGGGCTCGGGCGCCCACTACCGATTCGGTGAGGGCGCCGATGGACTCGCCCCGGTTCCGGACGCTGGCCCAGAGGGCCCCGGCGTCGTGCACCCCGGCAAAAAACACGGTCCCGAAGACCACCCAGAGGAAAGCCGGCAACCACCCCCAGATCACGGCGATGGCCGGACCCACGATGGGTGCCGCGCCGGCCACAGAGGTGAAGTGGTGCCCCCACAGGACCCACCGGTTGGTGGGCACGTAGTCCACCCCGTCCTCGAGGGTGTGGGCCGGGGTCTCGAAGTTCGGATCCAGGCGAAAGATCCGATCGGAGATGAAGCGGGAGTAGAAGATGTAGCCCAGGGCGAAGGCACCCAACCCGATGACCATCAGGACGATGGCATTCATGCCCGGGCCTCCTCAGGGATGCCCGCGTCGTCGGCGCCTGCATCCTCGGCTCCCGTGCCGGAGCGGGCCACCGCCTCCACCTCCTGGAGTCGGAACTCGCCGTCCAGCTCGGCGAAGCGGTCGTTTTCGACGACCCTGCTGGCAATGAGCTCGCCTACCATGGGGCCGAACTTGAAGCCCTCGGCGCTCCCGCCTCCGGCGAACCAGACGTTCTCCAGCTCGGGGTGGCGGTCGATGATCCACTCCCGGGTGTGGCTGGACTCGTAGTGGCAGGCCCGGGTCTCCACGATGGGTTGGTCCATCAGGTCCGGAAAGTGGTCGGCAATGATCCCCCGGGGCCTCTCATGGTACTCCTCGGCGATCCACCGGACCGACGTGTCGGGGTCGTCTCCCGAGCTGCCGCCAGTGCGAATGCGGAACCCCCGATGGTCCGGCGGCAGGCTGGCCCAACCGGTGACCCCGGGGAGGTTCCAGCTCGGGAGGTGGGGATAGTTGAACCGGTGGTCACCCGGAGGCGTCCCCCAGTAGTAGACGTGACCCAGGGTGCTGGCCCGGATCCGCTCGCCCATGATCTCCGGAAAGGCCACCGGAAACCAGGGACCCAGCGCCAGGACGAATCGGTCGGCGCTGAGGGTGTCCTGGCCTCCGTCCAGGTCCAGTGCGGCCATCCGTCCCCCTTCGGAGGGCCCAAGTGTGGCTCGGGCCGTGCGGATCTCTCCGCCCCTCATCTGGAAGATGGTGGCGACGCGCTGGCACGCCGCCCGGGAGCGGACCACGCCGGCGCCCGGCTCATAGAGGGCCGCCTCGATCCCGTCGACGGCAATCTGGGGCCAGCGGTAGCGAACCTCGTCGGGCGTCAGCACCTCGTGCTCCACTCCGGCGAGCTCCCAGGTTTCCCGGACCCCGTCGATGAATCCCTCGGCGGTGTCCCGAAGGATCACGTCGCCCGTGTTGTAGAACAGGGGCGCTCCCATCTCCGGCGACCACTCCTCGTCGAAGGCCCGCCACCGATCCATGGCCAGGTCGGCCCAGGTAGTCCACAGCTCGCGCCCGGGGTACGAGCTCCTCACGCCCCGGGTCTCGTCGCCGGAGGTGGAGCGGGAGTTTCCGGGACCGTAGAGATCCACCAACGTCACCCGCGCACCCATCTGCTGCAGGTGGAAGGCCGTCCAGACGCCGAACACACCGGCGCCGACCACCGCCACCTCGGGGCCTCGTCCCAGGATGCCCGGCCCCTCACGACACGCCGCCAGCGTCCCCCCCAGCGATCCGGCCAGCGCCAGCGCTCCTGCTCCCACGCCGGCACGACGCAGGAAGGCCCGGCGATCGAGACCGCTCGTGGGGCCAGGCCGCCGGTCCGTGCCGCCGGAGCCGTCCTGGTCTTCGTCGGTCCGGCCCTCGGGGTTCGGCATCCGGTGGTGCGTTCTGTCGTCGGTCACGGCCTTCAACGCTCCTGCCTCAGGTGATGGAGAATGGGGGGTTGGTCGTGGGAATGGGGCGAAGCTACGGCCCGGTGTCGCTCCCCTCAAGTTCGCCGCGGCCTCACCGCTCCCCTCGGCAGGCATCCTGCTTCTCCAACCACCGTCCCATCAGACTGCTACCGCGCCGCGGCAATGCACTCGACCTCCACCTGCGCCGACGCCGGCAGGGCCCGGACCGCCAGAGCCGACCGAGCCGGAGGATCGCCGGGGAAGAAGGCGGCATAGGCCTCGTTCATGCCGGGGTAGTCGTCCATGTCCACCAGGAAGACGGTGCACTTCACCAGGTCGTCCATAGTGGCGTCCACTGCGTCGAGGCGGCTCTGGATCCCCTCCATGGCCTGGCGCGTGGCCGCCCCGATGTCGCCGTCCTGGCTTCGGCCGATGACACCGGAGAGGAAATAGAGGTTCCCCGTGCGAACGATGGGGGAGAAGGGCGTGGTGATCTCATCCCCCGAGGGATTGATGGCCTCCTTATGGGGTCCCCCTGCTGCTGCGCAGGCCCCGGTCAGGCCGGGCAGAAGGAGGACGGCGATCACGGCGGCGAGGGTACGGATTCTGATCATTCTGGGATCTCCGTGCTGGATCTGAGTGCCGGAAGCCACGCTCCCGGCGGACCGTCCACAGTATACGGGTCGGCAGCAGGGCGCGCAGGGGTGCCAGGACCCGAGCTGGCCACCGGCTGTAAGCTCCCGCCGGGAATCCCGGCCGGAGGGGGGGTGGCCTCTGCCGGGGCCTGGCGCCAAGTTGAGGCTTCCCCACGAACCGACACGGACACGCCGCCCGGGCCCGAGGCCTGGGCACGAACCAGTACGAGGAACCACCGGTGCGAGACGACGAGCGGGCATTGGAGAACGAGAACGACGGAGCCAGGCCCGGAAGGCGGATTGCCGTCCTGGGTGGCGGCAATCTTGGCCGAGCGCTGGCCGAAGGCTGGGTCGGGGCGGGCCTCACCGAGCCTGAACAGGTGCGCATCACCCGCCGGCGGCCGGAACGCCTGGACGATCTGGCGGCCCGAGGCTTCCGGACCGGCAGCGACAACGGCAACGCGGTCCGGAATTCGGGGCTTGTCGTCCTGGCCGTACAGCCGCAGCAGATCGAGGCCCTGGCCGAGGAGATCCGGGGAGTGCTCAACCCCAGGCAGAACCGGGTGATCTCGGTGGTCTCCGGAGTGCCCCTGGCCGAGCTGACCCGCCTCCTGGGCGACGCGATCCCGGTGGTGCGAGCCATGCCCAACACCGCCGTCTCCATCGGCGAATCCATGACCTGCCTGGCGGGAGAACCCCATACTGCCGAGCTCCTGGACGAGGCGGCGCGGCTCTTCGACGCCGTGGGGCGCACCCTGGTGATCCCAGAGGACATGATGATCCCAGCCACGGCCCTCTGCGCATGCGGGACCGCGTTCTTTCTCCGCTCCGTGCGAGCCGCTTCCCAGGGCGGGATCGAGATCGGGTTCCACCCCGAGGAAGCCCTCTCCATGGCCGCCCAGACGGCCAAGGGCGCCGCATCCCTCCTCATGCGAGAGGGAAGCCACCCCGAGTCCGAGATCGACCGGGTGACGACCCCCCGGGGGTGCACCATCGCCGGCCTGAACGAGATGGAGCACC
>SKVI01000314.1 GCA_007129525.1 Gemmatimonadota bacterium
AGCGCCCTGGGGATGATCGCTCCCTACGAGGCCTTCCCCGCCTCCGATGGGCAGGTCATGATTCTGGCCGGCAACGACGCCCTTTTCCGGAAGTGCTGCCATGCCCTGGACATTCCCGAAGTCGCGGAGGATCCCCGTTTTACGACCAACCCTGAACGGGTCCGGAACCGGGAGGCTCTATGGGAGTCGTTGGCTGGAGCAACCCGGTCCCTCAGCAGACAGGAGGTGGAGGACAGGCTGACGGAGGTCGGGGTGCCCGCGTCGGCGATCCGGAATATGGGAGAAGTGGCCCGGGATCCGTCCATTCTGGCGGGAGCTCTCCGAACCGAGCCCCATTCCCGGATCCCGGAGTATCGGGCCGTGGCCCCCCCGATCGTCACGGGAGGAAGCCGATCGGCTCCGCGGCGACCGCCGCCGGCCGTGGGAGAGCACAGCGACCAGGTGCTGGCTGAGCTCGGGTACACTCCGGAGGAGATTCTTCGTCTCCGTGACCTGGGCGTAGCGGGCGGCAAACCGGGGCAGGTCTGAAAGGGAGGGAAAGCCGGCGGTGCGGGTCCCAGGACGTTGCCTACAACCCTGGAGCCTGGTATCCTGAATGGTGGTGTCGCAACCGGATCTGCTCCCGAGGAGGTCCCGGCTTACTGGAACTCAAGGCGTTGTTTTCCATATATTTGTAGGGACCCAAGAGCCAAGTCCCCCGCTGACGGCACTCTGGCCTGTCCGCTGGCGCGGCCCTCAACCTTATCCCTCGACTCGCGTTGGGGCCTCCCGGGCTCCGTCCTCTCCAACCCAGAAAGAAGGAACCGTATTGGCTACGCAGACGCTGGATGTGCCTGACAAGGATCAAGACGAGCTGCCCGAGCAGTTGTACCGTCATTCCCAGAGGCCTGAGTGGGGCATGGCCCTGTTGGCGTGGGAACGGAACGGGCGCAGAGCCTACCAGTTCGAGGATGGCAAACTCCGCAAGATCCAGGAGGGCTACTACGATCTCCTCGATCCGGTGGAGGACTCGGAGGGGCCCACGACCGCCGTCCGAAACAACCTCCAGGCGGCCATCAAAGCGCTGAAGGGGGGATCGGAGCACAAGGTCTACAAGGCCGTGTGCACCTTCGAACAGCAGGTGGCCCTCTTCATCAAGCTCTACCCCAAGGGCTTCAAGGATCCCGAGTGGATCGAAGACAAGCGAGGAACTGAGGACGGCAGGGCTCTCAAACGACACCGCGTGCCGAGCATGATTGCGGCGCAGGAGGCGCTGGCCCCGGCCAGTGCCGGAAGCCTCATCGACGAAGGCCGCCAGGAAGAGCTCGCCGAGACCGTCCTGAACGTGCTTGCAGACACGAACCTCGTGCCCCTCTCGCATGTGAAGAGCCTGCGTGCCCTGGACGAGGACCAGTTGGCCGAATACGCTGAGGTCGTCTTCGATCTCGTGCACGGTGAGGGGTCCTTCGACGACCGGTTTCAGACCTACCTCGATACGCTGACCCGACTCCTCGACGGACGGCCGTCGTGGCGTGAGGCCACGGCACTCATTGCACTTACCCATCCGCAGGAGCACGTGGCGGTCCGTCGGTCGGCCTTCATCCGGCAGGCGGGGTCCATTGCCCCCACGGGCGCCTACTCCAGGAAGCCGAAGGTGGATGCGTATCGCAGCTTCCGGCGCGTCGCCCTGGGGGTGAGGAAGCGTCTGAAGGCAGCGAACCACGAGCCGACGGATTTCCTGGATGTCCACGATTTCATCTGGACCACCCTGCGGAAATCGGCGCTGGAGCACCTGTAGCCCAACGGCCGTCCAAGCTTCGGGTTGCCGGGCACCGGGCGGGCACTGTAGTGTGGTACTGAGTCGCAGGACCTGCGGCTCGGCACGTTTGCCACCCACACTTCGGTGCCTGTCCTCGATCCGTGCTCTCCTCACAACGCCCGCTTCCGGCCACGCCCGAGCCCGAGACCCCCAGGCAGGACGGGCGAGGTCTCGGACCGGCTCGGCTCCCGTTCAGGGTCGTCTTCTTTCCCCTCCTCCTGGTCCTGCTGTATTCGTGTGACCTGACCGAGGCGACGCCCGTCCCGGCGAGCGTGGCTCTGGTGCCGGGAGCCATGGAGCTGGATGCGTTGGGCGCCACGCTGACCCTCTCCGCCGTGGTCCGGGGCGAGGGCGGACAGGCTCTGGGCGGCGTGTCCCCGGAGTGGGAGTCGGACGATCCCACCCTGGTGGAGGTCTCGCCGCAGGGGGTGGTGACGGCCCGCTCAGACGGCGTCGCCACCATTTCGGCTCGGGTCGGTGACGCGGTGGGCGAGGCCACCATCGTGGTCCGTCAGTCGGCCCGGCAGGTGGAGATGGTGACCGGAGAAGGCCAGGTGGCGCCGGCGGGGGAGCCGCTCCCGGAAGAAGTGGCCATCCAGGCCCTTGATCGCCTGGGCAATCCGGTGCCCGGTGCCACGGTTCGCTTCGAGCCCTCCGACGGTGGGGGCACCGAGGTCACGAGCGCCGAAGCGGACCCTCAGGGAGTTGCGTCCACGCGGTGGGTCCTGGGGCCTGAACCGGGCACACAGAGTCTGGCTGTGACGGTGGGGGAGCGGCATTCCTTCCACCTTCTCGCCTCGGCTCTGAATGATGAGGGTGAGGTTCCCTTCCGGATTCGATTCCAATTCCTCTCCGACCCCACCCCGGCCGTCGCCGACGCCTTCCAGGAGGCTTCGGCTCGCTGGGAGCCCTTTCTTCGCGAAAAGCTTCCGCCCGTGCTGGTACGCGTTCCCGAGGGCCGATGCGGAGACAACGCTCCAGCGCTTGACCAGGTGGTGGATGACCTGCTCGTTCTCGTCACCGTCGAACACATCGATGGCCCCGGAGGCACGGTGGCCCTGGCCAACCCCTGCTTTCTGAGAGAAGATGGCCTGCTTCCCATCGTGGGCCAGCTGCGCATCGACGAGGACGACGTGGATGAACTGGATGCGTTCGGGATCCTGGGAGACATCGTGGCCCACGAGGTTGGCCACGTCCTGGGTCTGGGCTCGCTCTGGGAGCTCTTTGAGCTCCTGGAACTGCCTTCCCTGCCCGATGCACGCGGCGCCGACACCCACTTCACCGGAGCGCAGTCCATCGAGGCCTTCGACGCGGTGGGCGGAGAGACCTTCGAGGGGCCCAAGGTGCCGGTGGAGAACGAGATCGGTGGTCCCGGAAGTCGGGACCGGCACTGGCGGCAGTCGGTCTTCGAGGTGGAGCTCATGACCAGCCTGCTGAGCACGGTTCGAGACAACGCCCTGAGCCGGGTTACACTGGCCTCGTTGGCCGACCTGGGATACGTGGTTGAGCTGGACCGGGCTGAGCCCTTCAACCTGAACCTGGTCGAGGGGGTGGCTCCCCGGGAGGACGAGGCGTTCAGGATCGTACACTCCCACCGGGACCGGATCGTGCATGTACTGGGTTCCGGGGGGGAGATCGTTGAGACGTTGCGGTGGTAGCCGTCGTTGCCGCCAGCGGTGGATGTGTCGCCGCAGCGCTCCAGCGAGCCTGGCCTCGCACCGGCCCGTGAGATGCCTGAACGGGGCCGGAAGCTCGTTTCAACACACGCATACATCACCGGAATGATTTCCATGCCAGACCGCCCCCTTCCTACGCTTCTGCCGACTTGTCCGACCTCGATTCCGGCTTTCCTCGTCTGGGCTCTGGCCTCCTTTGTCTGGATGGTGGGTCCGGGGTCGGCCTTGCTGGCCGCCCAGGAGCGGCTGAGCCTGGAGGACGCCATCGAACTGGCGCGAATGAACAATCCGGGCCTGCAGATCGTGCAGGGTCAGGAGAACGTGGCCGAATGGGAAGTGCGTTCGGCGTGGGGCGACCTCCTGCCCTCCTTTTCGCTGGGTTCGGGGGTGTCGTGGCAGGGCGCCGGCGAGCAGCGCATCGGCAGCCTGACGGCCGGTCAGCTCGGGTTCGCGGACCAGCCCTCCTTCCTCTTCTCCAACTTCAATCTCGGCCTGGACTACACGCTGAGCGGTCGCACGCTCAGGGCGCCGGCCCGGGCGCAGGCGTCTCGACAGGCCACCCGGGCCCGGAGCCGGGGGGCGGAGGCCGATCTGATCATGGAGGTGACCGGGGCGTACCTGGACCTTCTCCGGCAGGACGAGGAAGTGGAGCTTACCGCAAGGGAGCTCGAGCGGGCTGAGGCCAACCTGAGGCTGGCCCAGGGGCAGGAGATCGTGGGGGCGGCCACGAGGCTGGACGTGATGCAGGCCGAGGTACAGGTCGGCCGGGCGGAGGTGGCGGCCCTGCAGGCCGAGCAGGGGATTCGGACCGCCCGCTTGGTTCTCCTGCAGAGCATGGGGGTGGAGCTGGACCGGGAGATCGAGCCCACCACCGACTTCCAGGTGGAGCCGGTAAGCAGGACCGAGGAGGAGCTCTTCCAGCTCGCGGTGAACCGGAGTCCCGATCTGGAGGTCCTCCGGGCGGAGGAGAGCGCTGCGTCGGTAGAGGTGTCCTCGGCCCGATCCGCCTACTATCCCTCGCTGTCTGTGCAGGCGGGTTGGAGCGGCTTCACCCGGCGGGCCAGCCAGTCCGACTTCCTCCTGCGGCAGCTGGACGGACAGGTGGAGCAGCAGGTGAGCCAGTGCGAGTTCACGAATGAGATCTTTCGACGACTTGCCGAGCCCCTGCCGGAGCAGGACTGCGAGCGCTTTCGCCTCACCGACGGACAGCGGGATGCCGCCCTCTCCGAGAACGAGCGCTTCCCCTTTGACTTCACCCGGCAGCCGCCGCAGATCACCCTCTCGTTGAGCGTGCCCATCTTTCAGGGTCTGAACCGGCAGCACCAGCTGGAGTCGGCTCGGCTGGAGCGGCGCAATGCGGCTCACCGATTCCGGGAGCGCCAGACGGCCGTGCGGGTGGAGATCGCGTCCCTGTTGGCGGAAGCGCGGACGGCGTACGAAACCGTGCAGATGGAGGCCCGCAACCAGGAGCTCCTGCAGGCCCAGCTTCGCCTCGCCCGAGACGAGTTCGAACTGGGAAACATCGCCTTCCTCCAGGTTGCCGAAGCCGAGGCCGAGCTGGCCCGGGCTGATCGAGATCATACCGAGGCCGTCTTCCGCTACCACGAGACCACTGCACAAATCGAGGCGCTGGTGGGGCTCCAGCCGGGAGCCTTCTGACGGCCCGATCGGACGTGGCCCGCTGGGCCTGGAGCTGGAGAAACTGCTTGACACGGAGCTCTTCCAGGTGTTATTAAAGTGAAAGGATCGGTGGCCCGCCGAGGACGGCCACCGACACCTGAGCGTCGCTGCTCAGAGCAAAGCCGCCGAAAGGCGGTGACGCAGAGCCACGGGGCTTCCGCACCGAGTGGTGCGATGTCCGCCGAGCCGCCAGCGACTCGACCACGGGACGTGGATCGGGGCTGGCGGCTTTCTTCGTTGCCCCCCGGCACGTCCCACCTGGGGGTTCCGGCAGACCCTGCCGTGGGGAAGACCGTGCCAGGAGCCCGCCACTCGTGGACTCGAACCTCGGCGAAGGAGGTGGACGTCATGTACTCTTCGGATGCTCCAGCACCCCGGCGTTTCGTTCAGGAGCCCGTTGAGCTCCGGCCTGAGCGTACGCCCCGCCAGATCTTTGCGGAATCGCGCAACCTTTCGGAGACCGGCATGCTGGTGGTCTCCGAGGACCCCAGACCGCCCGGGACCGTGCTCAGGTTCAGGTTCTACCAGTTCGGGGGATGGGCGGAGGTGGTGTGGCGGCGCCAATCGGCGGAGGGGCCGCTGCTGGGGCTTCGTTTCGTGGAGATGGACGCCCAGGACCGGGCCCAGCTGCGAAGAGTCCTGAACCGCGCCGGACCGTATTGAGCCCCGAGTAGTCCCTTGTCGGTACGGCGGGTACGACTTCGTCCCGCTTGCCGGAGAGAACGGGCCCGGCGTACCTTCGGGGGGTCGGTAGTAGGCCTTCGCCCGAAGCGACCCATGAGTCCTCCCGAGTTAGGTATCCGTCTTCTGGGCCCGCTGGAGGTCCTGGAAGGTGAAGAGCGGCTGGCTCTGCCGCCGTCTCGGAAGGCTCGTGCTCTCCTGACGTATCTGGCGGCCACCGGGCGCCCCCACGCCCGCAGCGCCCTCTGCGATCTCTTCTGGCAGGATGTGAACGATCCCCGGGCCGGGCTGCGATGGGCTCTTTCAAAGCTCCGGGGCGTGGTGGATCAAGACGGGCGGACTCCCATCGTGTCGGTCAGGAATCGGATCCGGTTCGACACCGACCAGGCGGAGGTGGATCTTCACCAGGTGCAGGCGCTGGTGGGCGATAACCCGAGCACGGCGTCCATTCCGGCCCTCGAGGCGGCGGTCGATGCCTTCAATGGGGAGTTCGTGGAGGGACTCGACCTTTCGGGGTGCCACCAGTACGAAGCCTGGTGCATGGGAACCCGCGAGCGTTTGCGGAAGCTGCACGTCTCGCTTCACGACATCCTGACGGAGCGGCTCCGGGACGAGCCGGAGGAGGCGCTCCCCCATGCGTTGGCCCGCCTCGCCCTGGACCCCTACGCTGAAGAGGGCTACGTGGTGGCCATGGACCTCCTGGCCGACCTGGGGCGTGGCCAGAAGGGCCTCGAGCTCTATGATCGGTGCCGCCGGGCGCTTTCCGAACACCTGGGAGTCTCGCCGTCGGACGAGCTGGAGGCGGCCCGCCGACGGCTCCAGTCGCCTGTCCGTCCCCACCAGACCACTCGGCGTTCCGGCGGGGAGGGGGAAGCCGGGGGCGGGGATGGCACGGAAGATCGGCCGGCGAGCCTCGCCCAGGCGCTGGCCGATCTCCAGGCGCCGGAGCACCTGCCGTTTCCCGGGCCGGCCGATCCCCCTCTGGTGGGGCGGGAAGAGGAGGTGCAGCGACTGGTCGGAGTCATCGAGGGTTCCACCGCCCGGAACGTCGGCGCCGCGATCCTGGTGACGGGCGAGGCGGGGATCGGGAAGACCCGTCTCCTCCGGGAGTTGGCCCAGAGAGTGAGGTCCCACGGAGGATGGGTTCTGTCGGGGCCGGTGTTCGAGAGCGAGGAGGTGCGTCCGTACGGCCCCTGGGCCGACATGTTGCGCCAGCTCCCGGAGGTCGTTTTCGACCAAGAGACGAAGAGGGGGTTGGCCGGGCTGCTGGATATCCACGATCCCGGACCCCGGCCGGACGGCCCGACGGAACGGACTCAGCTCTTCGACCTGGCCGCCCACCTGCTGGAGCGGCTGGCCGCGGCTCGGGCTCCCGGCCTGGTGGTTCTGGACGACATGCAGTGGCTGGACCCTTCTTCCACCGCCCTTCTCCACTACCTGACCCGAACTCTCGGATCGACCCCGCTGACCTTCGCCCTGGCAGCCCGGCACGGGGAAGTGGAGCCCGGATCGGCGGTGGCCGGTATGCTCAGGTCATTGGACGGGGCGGGCCATCTCCACCGGGCTCACCTGGGACGGCTCGCCGTCGCGGATGTCGAGGCGTTGGTGCGAGCCGTGCACTCGGAGGTGGACCCCGACTCGGTTTTCGCTGCCAGCGAAGGGAACCCCTTCTTCGCACTGGCGATGGCCGAGTCCTACCGGGAGGGCATCCACCGCACTCCGGCGAACCTCGAAGAGGAGCTTCACCACCGGCTGGAACGCCTCGATCCGGGTGCCAGGAGACTTCTGCCGTGGGCTGCTGCCCTGGGGCGGGCCTTTGACGTTCCCACCCTGGTGCGGGTGGTGGAGCGGCCAACGGCGGAGGTCCTGGAGGCCGTCGCAACGCTGGAGCGTCGGGGGATTCTCCGGGCCACCGGCACGGACCGGTACGACTTCGCCC
>SKVI01000119.1 GCA_007129525.1 Gemmatimonadota bacterium
ATGGAACTCAGGGAGATCATCCAGGACTGATGGAGGGCAGGGGCACAGGCGACATCAGCTTGTAGATGGGAATCGTGGGAGCGGGGTGCGCCTCGGGATCGTCGAGGTGCTCCTGGAGCGCCGCCTTCGGAAGCAGGTGGCTCAGTCGGTTCCAGTAGACCACCCCGTCGGTGGTTTCCGCCTCCAGCAGGTGGGTCACCACCCGACCCAGGGGCTGTCCGGTCCGGATCACCCAGGTGCCCCAGCCGAACTCCACCTCCTGATCCCGGACCTCCCCCACCTCGACCCGCACGGCGGCCCGGTGCTGGTTGTCCGTGTCTTCGTAGCGGATCCCGGCCAGGGAGTAGGTTTGCACGGAGAGTTCCACCGGCTCGGCCAGGCGCTCCACCACGATGCCGTGGCGGCGGAGCATGGCCACCGCCTCGGTGGCCTGGGGCGGGAGCAGGTAGGCGAATGGACGGTCCCGAAAGCGCGTTCCCACCGGACGCTTCACGATCTCGGCGTCGGTCACGGTGAGGAGCTCATCGGGCCGGTCCGGGTCGGCGATCCGGTAGGTGACCCGGAAGTCGTCGGGCTCCAGCGTCTCGGCCACCGGGACTCGGCCCTCGGCACCTTCCCCCAGTTCCACCGTCCGGGCTCGGGACTCCCGAACGGTCCGGACCAGAGCGTCGCCCCGATCCCGGGCGTACTCCAGCACCGAGGTGTAGGCCAGCACGCCGGTCTCCACCGCCACCGGTTTCTCGTGCCACTCGGCCAGTTCGAAGAGGATGGAGACCTTCCCTGCCAGCCCACCGTAGTTGCGGCCCATTCTGGGGGAGGCCCCACCGCCGTACCAGCGGTCCTCCTCGCCCCGGGCCCAGTAGAAAGCTTCGAAGCCGGCCTCCTGGTAGTCGCTCTGGATCCGGGGGAAGATCTCCCGGTCCGCCAGCTCGGTGAGGCGGGGATCCGCCCCGGCCGTACCGGCCGCCTGAAAGAGAAGGCTGTACGGGTAGGCTCCTCCGTACTGGACGGCGCCGCCGTCGTGACCGTCCACGTAGAGGTGGGGCTCCCAGCGATTGATGACCCGCCCCACGTAGGCCGCCATGGCCGGGTGCTCCAGCGCCATGTAGTCCCGGTTCAGGTCCGCTCCCACCGCATTGGAGCGGGTTCCGGCCTCCAGCCCGTCCGGATTCTTTGAGGGGACCACGATGACGATGATGTCGTCCAGGAGCCGGTTGAGCTCCGACCCCCGGGTCCCCATCTCACGAATCATGAGCAGGAGCGATTCCCGGAGGGTGTGGTTGTACCCATGGACGTTGGCAGCCAACACGACAATGGGCTTTCCCGACAGGTGGGCCTCGGCCGGCGAGCTCACCGCAGGCCGGCTGAAGGTGGCCTTCACCAGCTCCCGCCCCTGGTGGGTGTGGCCGAACACCTCCAGGGCCATGTCGTGGGAGAACCCCTTCACCTCGTGCAGGTACGCCACCATCTCGTCGTGGCTCGTGTGATGCTGGAAGTCGGATTGCTCCAGCCCGGTACGAGGCTCCTGCCCCTCGGCAGGGGTGGGGCCCAACGCCGCACTCGCCACCGGGGCGAGGCAGGCCAGGGCGAGAACGAGTCGGATCGGCGGGCGAAAACCGTGAATCATGGGCGTCCGGGAGCAAAAGTTCGGAAAGGAAGTGGGGCAAGGGGTCGCGAAGGGTTGGCTCGCTCTGCGAGCCGGCTACCGAGCCTCCTCCTTCGTGTCCATCCCCTCTGAAGCGAGCGCTGCCTTCAGCGTCTCCAGGACCTGCGGCTCGTCGAGCAGGGACCAGTCCAGCGCCTGCCGCGTCACGGTGTCGTCGTGCTCCACGTGAAAGAAGAGGATCGCATGCACGGCCGGGTAGCGATCCCGGAAACCCCGAAGCGCCTCGTCGTACCACGCCGCCCGGTCACCACCCACGGCCAGTGACCCGAACTCCGCCAGCATGATCGGCTTGCCGAACCCGGCGAGCGCGTCGTAGTGCTGGCCGAAGATCTCGTGGAAGCTCCACCACTCGGACCAGTAGGCCACCGTACCGTAGTTCAGGGCGCCGGTGCCCACCCAGTCGACGTAGTCGTCGCCGGGCCAGTACGCTTCATACCCTCCGTACGCCGTGTGAGGAGACCACACCCACACCACGTTCGTTGCCCCTTCGCTGCGAAACATCTCGACCACGTGCCGCCATGCGGCGACGAAGTCTTCGGGTTCGTTGTGCTGAGGACCCCAGGGGTAGCGGTACGGATCGTTCATCTCGTGAGCGAAGCGCAGCAGGAGGGGCTCCCCGAACTGCGCAGCATCACCCGCCCATTCCCGTATGTAGAAGTCGTAGTCTCCCCGAGCCACGGAGGCCAGTCCGTTCCGGTCGCGGTCGTCCCGCAGGGGAAGGTGGGGATGCAGCCGACTCTCGAAGGTGGCGAGCCAGGGTTCCCAGGTCACCACGGGGATCGAACCCAGGTCGTGAATCGCCTCCACGATCCGGTTCGGAAAGCGCTGCCTGCGCTCGTCTCCCCACGCCGTATAGGTTTGAATGAAAGGGAAGGTGACGTCCAGTGCCCGCTCCAGAGCAATGAGCCCTTCCAGCGTGTTGGGAATCCCGTCGTCGTACGCACCGAGCATGAGCCTGTCCGGCCGTCGCAGGGAATCGGGATGCTCCCGGAACGGCTCGAGCCAGGTGAGTTCAGCCCGGCGTCCCGGGCCCCGGAAGGCGTGGACGATCCGGCTCTCGAGACCGCTCACACCACTGGTGACGTGTTGGAGGACCGTGGAAATCGGGCCCTGGGATGCGGTTCCGAGGGAGACGAGCCCCAGGACGATGGCGATGCTCGCGATCACGGCGATGGCGGCCAGGAGGATCCGATGGATTCGTTTCATGGGGTGCTGCTCTCACGTTGTGCGGTCCGGCGTGCCGGGTCTGATGACTGCTCCCCGATCAGGTCCGGATCCACCCCATCCCAGGGTGCCTCCGATGGTAGGCTCCGAGCCTCCCACGCCGCATGGATCGCGCCGCCGACGAGGAGTACCGCCAGAGACGCGAATGATATCATACCCCACACCGCTTCACTGGTTAGAAAGAGCATACCCTCGGGAGCGAGGTAGAGGCGCCGGTAAGCCGTCCACCCGACCGTGACCAGGTAGAGCGCCGCGAGCGCCAGGTGGGGCCACCCGAGCTGAAAGAAGCGCCCGCGCCGAGCCTCCTTGGCGGTCGGAACGTATGCGATCTCGGCCCGGAGAACGGCGAGTACGGTTCCCGCGAGGTAGACGGGCCAGGATCCGACCTTCAGGGCGAGCCCTCGCCAGTGGAGGCCTCGTTCCATCGCCGGGTGACAGAGCCAGCGTTGGGAGTAGAGGTAGATGGCTGCGCCAAGGGCGGCGACGGGCCCGCCGACGATGATGAACTCCACGAAGGCCATCGACGCGGGCTGAACTCCGGTCCAGAGGTACAGGTAGGGGATCGCCAGGTATATCAGGGTGGTGAGACCGAACAGGTAGTAGGTGCCGATGGTGAGGTAGGTGAGGCGCTGTCGCCAGCTGAGGCGCCCGAAGGCCCGGGGAAGCTCGGAGAAGAGTACTTCGAAGACACCCCGTGCCCACTTCAGTTGCTGGCGGTAGAACGACCCGATGTCCTCGGGTACGAGTCCCCGACTGACGACTTCCGGCACGTAGACGGACCGCCAGCCCGCAGCGTGGAGCCGGATGGACGTCACCAGATCCTCGGCGAGGCCGATCCCGTGCCCTCCGATCGAGTCCAGCGCCTCCCGGCGGAAGGTGCAGTTGGCACCGATGGCCACGGTTCCGCCATGACCGAACAACCCCATCTGGGTCGGGCCGTAAAAGGCGTAGGTCTGCTCCGCGGCGCCCCGGGCGGTGAAGGAGCGGGCCTGATTGTGGTAGGCCTGACAGACCTGGACGAAGCCCACCTCGGGGTCGTCGAAGTGACCCAGTACCCGGTCCAGGAACCCGGGGAACGGGATGTGGTCCGGGTCGAGCACGAGGATGAAGTCCTCGTCGGTGCACTCCAGGGCGGCATTGATCTTTCCCGCCTTGGCTCCGGGCAGACCCACCAGCTCGAGCCATTCGGCTCCGTGTCGTTCGGCCACCTCCCGAAAGCGAGGGTCTTCCGTGTCGTCCAGCAGGTAGGTCGTATGCGGGTAGCGGATCCGTGCGCACGCGGCCAGCGTCTTCTCGAACATGGCCAGGGGCTCGCCCGGTGACGAGGTGGTGAAGATGGCCACCCGGAGTCCCTCGGGTGCCGGGCGGTGCTTCGGGCGTCGGATCGCGAGGAGACCAATCCAGCCAAGCACCATGCGGGAGACACCGTACCAGATGGCAAGTGACAGCAGCACGTAAAGCGGGGCGACAGCTACATGGGCCGGGGCGAACCACCAGTCGGCAAAGCGCACGGTAGAAAGAAGGCCGGCGCCGATGAGAGCGGCGAGGAAGAGCCGATCACGTCCCCGGACCGGGGCGGCGCGCCGCCAGCGCCAGAGCTCCGGATCTTCGCTTCTCACTGCCGTGAAATGCCGTCGAGCCGAACGACGATCACGAGGCTCCCGCGTGTGCGAGCATAGAATGCCGTCTCCCATCGCTCGGCCTCGATGCGCAGGGAGAGAGCCTCCCCCGCCGGCACGTCCAGCGCGGCAACCACCCTCCACGGGGCGAAGGAGCGCTGGGCGAAGGCGAGACCGTCGCTTCCCGAATGGTTGCCGGGAGCGTCTTCCAGGGCCCAGACCCCGTAGCTTCCATTCAGCCGGGCGGTGGTGCGCCCGAGGGGAACCGTCACTTCCGCCAGGGTGCTGACAACGCGTTGTGCCTCGGGCGTGAAGTAGGGGGTGTACCGTTCGGTGGTGGGGGACCAGCGACTCTCCTCTGCGTCCTGCCATGCCGCCGCCCCCCCCAACCGGAGGCCCGGAAACACCGGACCCAGCACCCAGGCATAGGCGGTGGCAATGGCGTTGTCGTCCGGGAAAAACTCGCGGCGTACCACGACCTCGCCCGCCCAGCCCGGATGGTCCTTCCGTCCGAGGACGAGCTCCGCCCGATCGACCAGGAGAAGGCTCTGCGCGCTGGCCACCGTCCAGAGGTAGTGCTGCCGCCCCACACGGCCTGTGAGCCGCACCCCTCCCCGCAGTCGGATCCCGGCACCCGCATGCCCAATCCAGCCCACGTCCTCCTGCAACACAGCGCCGAAGCCCGCCGTCAGGTCCATACGTGCACCGGGGACGAACCCTCCCATCTCGACGCGCGCTTCGCCCGCCGCATGTGCGTCGTCCAGTCCCCTGTCCGAGGCGGCGGCGGGGCCATCGCCGGAAGTGCGCAACCTCCGGGGGCTCAGCGCGATCTGCACGGTCCACAGCGGCGTGAGAAAGGTGCCGGATTCAAGCTCGAGCCGGGCCTGTCGGTATGGCTGATCGTCGTCGGTCCCCTCCAGGGCCAGCCGGGCCCAGGGACGGGTGAGCTCCTCGATCTCGTGGAGCTGTCGGGCCGCCTCCGCCTGGCCTGGGTCCATCGAGAGGGCGATCTCGAACCGGCGGACGGCGGAGGAGAGGTCGCCCCGCCAGTAGGCGAGCGTGCCCAGAAGCGTCATCGCCCGCGCCGCCTCCGCACCCTCGGGACGTTCCCGAAGGTAGGCCTCCAGGGTATCGGTGGCCTCGGCGTAGCGTTCCTCCTCCAGGAGGCGCTCGGCCGCGGCGATCCGTGGCGGGATGGTCTGCCCGTCGGCCGGTGACGGAAGACCCGTGAGGACGGCGAGCGCGAGGACGGCCGAGACCAGGTGGGCGCTCGGGGCGGGGAGCCGCGGCGAGCTCCTCCAGAGCTCGGCGATGAGAAAGGTGCAGGAGGTGAGCAGAACAGTACCGCGCATCGTGGTCTCGTTCCCGTCGTGGGGTTGGCACGAGTATGGAAACGTAGCGGCCGGGGTTGCCCCGCTCAACGGCGACCCGCCTCATCCTCCGGACCCTCGAGGCGGACCTCCGACCAGTCCGCGGCGATGTGGGTCAGCCGACCTCCGGTGCCTCGACCCGACGCTCGGCCCCGGGACCAAACCTCGCTTCCCTCCCCCTCTCGTCCTTACCTTCGGTGCCCCGCCGGCGACGGTAATTCGCCAACCCGAACCCACCCCATCGTCCTCAAACCTTCCGAGACCATGAGCGCCGACCCTCCATCCCACGCCGCCGGGGGCACCCCGGACGATTCCCCGGTGCCCGAGCCCAGCCACGCCGAGCAGGCGCGGACCCTCATGGCCCGAGCCGCAGAGGGAACTCTGGGCACCCTCTCGCACCGGAACGCCGGCTCACCCTTCGTCTCGCTGGCACCCTACGCCGAAGACGCGGAAGGCCACGTCCTCCTCCTCGTGAGCGACCTGGCGGTCCACACCCGGAACCTGAACCACGATCCCCGCGCCTCGCTCCTGGTTCGGGAACCGGACGCCGGAGAGCGAGACGCCCTGGGCCTTGGCCGGGTGACCCTCATTGGTTCGGTGACGCCGATGGCAGGGGATGAAGAGGAGGCTGAGGTCCGCACCCGCTACCTGGAACGCCATCCCAATGCCCGCTACTGGGTGGACTATCCGGATTTCTCCTTCCGGCGCCTGGAAGTGGACGACGTCTATTTCGTGGGCGGATTCGGCGTCATGGGCTGGGTGACGGGCGACACCTACCTCCAGGCCCGTCCCGATCCACTGGTGGACGCTGCGGCGGGGATCATCCAGCACGTGAACGAGGACCACTCCGATGCGCTTCGCCTCCTGGCCCGCGATGCGGGAATCGGGGAGGCCGAGGAGGCCCACATGACCCGGGTTGATCGCCTGGGCTTCCACCTCCGGGTGCGGACGGCCGACAGGGTGCAGGGCCTTCGTCTCGCCTTCCCCGACGAGTCCCGCACGCCCGACGCAGTGCGGCAGGCCATGGTATCTATGGTTCGGCGAGCACGGCAGTAGCGTCATCCCGGCGGTACGCCAGGACTCCGTCCACGAAGGTCATGTCCACCTCGATCCGGTGGCACAGCTCCTCGGCCGGCACGCGGAAGGGATTTTCCGAGAGGGCAACCAGGTCGGCCACCTTACCGGAATCGAGACTGCCGGTCCGGCCGTCCAGCCCACCGGCTCGGGCCCCTCCCCAGGTATGGGCCCGGAGTGCCGAATCCAGGCTCAACCGCTGGTCGGAAAGCCAGGGGGAATCCGGCGTTTCGGACCCCGGAAGCAGCCGGGCCACCGCACTCCACAGCGTACCCACCGGATCCATGGGAGCCACGGGCCAGTCCGATCCCATGGCCAATAGCGCGCCGGCCCGCTCGAGGCTTCCGAAGGCGAAGGAGCGCTGCTCCCGGTCAGATCCAAGCTTGGTCCGGACCCACGGGCCATCGTCCAGCATGTGCATGGGCTGAATAGAGATGATCATCTCGTAGGCGCCCATCTCTTCGATGGCTGCGTCCGTCAGGTGCTGAGCATGTTCGATCCTGAGACGGGCGAGCCGGTCCGGATCCTGCTCACGGAGTTCCCGACACACCTCCAGGAGCCAGTCGTTGGCCCGATCCCCGATGGCGTGGACGGCAGGTTGAAGGCCTGCGCCCAGAGCATGGGTCAGGTCGATCCGGAGCTGGTCCAGGTCGCAGATCTCGGCCCCGCTCCTCTCCGGTTCGTGCCGGTAGGGCTCGTGGAACCAGGCGGTGGAGCTTCCGAACGATCCGTCCACGAACGCCTTCACCCTTCCCCAGTCCAGACGGCCTCGGCCCCTCCC